>NZ_JBEZFT010000003.1:0-205597 GCF_040649595.1 Kribbella sp. NPDC048915
TCGAGACTTGGGTAAGCAGCGCCGATTCTGGACACCCTCGCCCGTGCCGTCACGCATCCACGCCGGACACCAATCCCCGTGCATCAATCATCTAGGGCGCGTTGACGAGTGCACCGTCTGCGGCCGGCGCCGTCCTGGCCATCACGTCAGCGAACGGGCTGGCAGGTTCCATTGCCGCAGCTGCCAGCCGAGGCCACACCGGACATGCGGTGACTGCGGCCGTCAGCAGCGGGTGCGGGCGAACTGGCCGATCGGCCCGGTCTGCGACGCCTGCTACCAGCGGCGCAAACGTCAGCCCCGGCCTTGTGTGCGGTGCAACGTCGTCCGGGTCCTGGTCGGATCCTCAGACGACCAGAACGGGGAGCTATGTGGACCCTGCTGCGGTGTCGATATCGACTTCGCCTGCAACCGCTGCGGATTCCCCGGCGACACCTACGCCGACGGCGCGTGTACCCGCTGCATCGTCGCCGATCGTGTTCAAGATCTGCTCAGCCGAGACGACGGAACCATAGCCGCGGCCCTGCGTCCGCTCGCCGACGGATTGATCGCGCTCGATCCTCCGATCACGCTGCTGCGCTGGCTGAGCCAGAGCCGCGGCCCGAAGATCCTGGCCCGGCTCGCCTCTCAATCCGCCGAGATCACCCATCGCTCACTCGACATCCTGCCGCAGGACCGGACGACCCGCCATGTGCGCGAGATGCTCGTCGCCACTGGCATCCTGCCGCCGCGCAACGAGAACCTCGCCCGCCTCGAGCTCTGGCTTCACCACATGCTCGAACAACTGCCGGATCAGCATCGAGCCTCCATCGCTCCGTTTGCTGAGTGGGGCATCGTACGAGACGCCCGCCGCCGCGCTGCCCGAGGCCGCTACACCACCCGGGCCGCCACCGCCGACCGTGCCGACATCCGCACCGCCGCAAAGTTCCTGGCCTGGCTCGACAACAACCAGCTCGACCTGGCCGGCGTCAGCCAGGCGCATGTCGACCACTGGCTCACCACACATCCCACCCTGCACCGCTCCGCGGGCGCCTTCCTCCGCTGGACCACTCTTCGCCGCCTGACTGGCGTCATCACCGTACCAGCGCGGCGACCGGGACTGCCGTCGCGGTTCCTGAGCGAACAACAGCACCATCAACAGCTGAAGCGCTGCCTCAACGACGAAACACTTCCCCTCGCGGTACGGATCGCAGGGACGCTGACCGGGCTCTACGCCCTTCCCATCAGCTGGCTTGCCGAGCTGACCATCGAACGCTTCCACCGCGACACCGGCAGCGCGTACCTCACCATCGGCGACAATCCCGTCCTGCTACCGCCCAGACTCGCCGAACTCATCGAGCGGCAGATCGAGCGAGCCGTATCCATCCCGTCCCTTCGCCCCCCGGACGGCAGCGCACCAGCGTTCCTCTTGCCGGGCAGGCCGCCCACCCGGCCCATCAGCGAAGGGCAGCTCCAGGCGAGCATGAGGCGGCACGGTCTCGCGATCATCACCGCCCGCAATACAGCGATGCTCGAAGCGGTGGCCGATCTCCCACCGATTGTGGTCAGTGACTTGTTCGGTATCTCACCGAGAACCGCCTACCGCTGGGCACAGTACGCCCAGGTCAGCTGGACCGATTACCTGGCTGCTACCCCCGACTAGCAGACTCCCTGTCTGCAGTGTCCGGCCGGTATCCGCGATCTCCCGTCCGCCGCTACAGCCTGACTCGGCTGACACATGTCAACGGTTCGGTACGAACTTGCAGCTTGCTGCAGTTCCGGTAACGCCCGGAACCTCGCCAGCGATGTAGCCGATGCCGACCCGGCCCGGTGACTCGCCTACTAGCCATCGGTGCTTGTCCTGGGGTCGGCGTTAGGTGGGGATTGTCATGTCTCGTGCTCGGCGTGCCCGCGTCCAGTTCGTGCGGTTCGTGGCGGTTATCGTGTCCTTCGCGTTGATGGTGACCGGACTCGAGGCCCAAGAGCCGGCCGCCGCAGCGCCGGCGGCAGACCCGAAGCCATCTACGGCGAAGGTGGACTCGCGGCCGGATCTGGTGTCCGCGGTCGTGACGGCGCGGTCGCAGGGCTCGAAGGTCGAGGTCGAGTCGCTGCGGTCGGAGACGTCGACGACCTGGGCGAATCCGGACGGGACCATGACCACCGAGGCGCACTCGGCGCCGATCCGGTTCAAGTCCGCGGGTGGCGGCTGGCAGTCGATCGACCTGAAGCTGGTCAAGAGCGCCGATGGCACGGTCGTGCCGCTGGGCCACCCGTTCGGTCTGCAGTTGGGCAAGCAGAACGCGGCGGCTGGCGGGGTGTTCGCCTCGGCGATGGCCGGGACGGGCCGGCAGGTGGAGTGGCTGGCGCCGTGGAAGCTGCCCGACCCGAGTCTGGACGGGACGAAGGCGATCTACGCTGAGGTGCAGCCGGGTGTGGATCTGCGGCTGGATACGCGCCGGTCGGGCTTCGAGGTCGACTTCGTCGTCAAGCAGCGCCCGGTCGACGATACCGCGCCGGTGTGGCGGATCCCGCTGCGCACCAAGGGCCTTACCGCGCGGCAGCTCGATGACGGCACGATCGAGTTCGTTGACGCCAAGAACGTGGTCCGCTCGCGGATCCCGGTCGGGCAGATGTGGGATTCGGTCGCCGACGAGCACACGAAGATGCCAGTGAACACCGCGCCGGTGGCGATGTCGCTGGAGCAGGTCTCGGCGGGTCGGGTGACGCTGGTGATCGCTCCGGATGCGAAGTGGTTCCTGGATCCGGCGAGGGTGTTCCCGGTGACGGTCGACCCGACGTACGCCAACGTTGCGGTACTGCCGACGTTCGACACGTTCGTGCAGTCCGGCTGGCCGAACGACCTATCGACCACGACGGACCTGCGGGTCGGAAAGAACGGCACCACGACCGAGCGGTCGTTCCTGAACTTCGCGGGCTCGGCGTTCCACGGCAAGGACGTGATCGCGGCGAACCTGTCGCTGATGCAGTACGGCGCGACCACCTGCACCGCCACTCAGATGAACCTGCACGCCTCCCTGCCGGCGTCGACCGCGACCCGGTGGACGAACATGCCGGTCACGAGCAGCACGGTGTGGGGCTCGGTGTCCGCGGCGAAGGGCTTCTCCAGTGCCTGCCCGGCCGACCGGGTGTATGTGGACATGACCGGGCTGGCGCAGTACTGGTCCGGCCAGACCGACGCCACGGTCGCGGTGATGCTGAAGGCCGCCAACGAGGCAGACGCGAACGCGTGGAAGCGGTTCTACTCCTCCGAAGGCCCGGCCGATCCGTACATTTCGCTGACCTGGAACCGGCCGCCGAACGCCCCCGCGACGGTCGAGACGACCGAAGCGGTCGCCTACGCGGCACCGGGCGACACCGAGTCGTACATGTACTCGCCGAGCTTGCGGCCATGGGTCCGGACCAAGGCGACCGATGCCGACGGCAACACGGTGAAGTACGTGTTCGAGTTCATGACCGGCTCGAACACGGTTGTCGGCACGTGTACGTCTTCGGTGTACGCCTCGGGCACGACAGCGGGCTGTCGCCCAGCGACGGATCTACCGGACAACACGTTGCTGTACATCCGGGCGAAGGCGAACGACGGCCGCAAGGACGGGCCGTGGACGAGCTACCAGACCCGGCTGCGGATCGCCGCCGCGACCCCGGCCGCGCCGGTGATCTCCTGCCCGAGCCCGTACGTGATCAACTCCTGGCAAGACACGAGCCCAACTGCTGATGTGCAGTGCACGGTGACCGCGACAGGCACCGGCTACAACGCTCCTGGGTACATCCGGCTGACCGTGGACGGTGAGCCGGTGGCGACGAACTTCACCGGCGGCGCACCCGGGCAGGTCAAGATCACCCCGTCCAGCGACCCCGCGGTTGCCAGGACAACGGTGACGATCGGCAAGGAGACGCCGGGCCTGCACCGGATCACCGCGACCGCCGACACCCCCGCCCTCAACCCATCACCGTCGAGCTCGTACAGCTTCGGGTGGGGAGGGTCAGCAATGACGTCGCCGACCGCGGATCCGCGGATCACAACTGCGAACACGGTCCGCATCACCGCCGCCGGTCCCCCGAAGGGCCAGTCCGCGACAGTCATCGCCAAGGTGAGGTGGCGGACCTCCGGGTATGGCGGCAGCGCCTACGACACGGTCGGCTGGACCGAGGACGCGACCGAGCTGCCGGTGACCGATAACGGCAGCGCCGGTGTGTCGGTGAACATGGTGTGGGACACGATGAAGGCCAAGGTCGACACCCATCTGGACTCCGACCCGAATCTTGCTGACATTCAGCCGACTACCTTGAACGACCGGGTGCCGGTGAAGCTCGACATCCAGGTCTGCTTCACCTACGCCTCCTCCAGCCAATGCACCTGGTCCCAGACCCCAGGCACCACCGTGCAGCGGGTACCGCACGCGTTCGGCAACGGGTTCCCCACCTCAGAGGCAGGTCCGGGGCAGGTTGCGCTATGGACCGGTGAGTTCAACGCCTCTGCCACCGACGTCTCCGTCCCCGGCTACACCGGCGATCTGTCGATCTCGCGGTCCCACATGACGTACGAGAGCCCGACCGACCAGATCAACGGCGCGTTCGGGCAGGGCTGGACCGCACAGTTCGACGGCGCCGACGCCGGCGCGGCGGGAATGCAGATCATCGACCAAACCCGTATCGACGGCACCATCGTGCTGCTCGACGGCGACGGCACCACCCTGATCTACGAATCGCCCTCCGGCGAACGCCGCATGACGGCCGCGTACGAGACCGGGGCCTGGGTCCCCGTCGACGAGGACACCAGCCTCGACGCCGCCAGACTGACCATCACCGGTACCGGCACCTCGACAGTCGTGTCCTACATCCAAGCCGACGGCACGATCACGACGTGGAAGCCGGCGGCCGCGCCGGTCGCGAACGCGGCGACCCAGTTCCGCGCGGACGGCATCTCCGAGCCCGGCGTCGCCGGGAAAACGACGTTCTCCTACGACGGCAACGGCCGCATCGTCCGCATCCTCGCCCCGCCCGCTCCAGGCGTCACCTGCGGCGCGTACGTGCCTGGCAGCCCGCTGTCCGGGCTGAACCCCGGATGCAGAGCCCTGCACTTCGACTACACCACGATCGGCGCATCCCGGGTGCGACTGAGCCAGGCATCGCTCGACATCTACGACCCCGACAAGAGCGGCGGGCCAGGCATGACCACGATCCCCGTCGCCACGTACACCTACGATTCCAACGCGCTGTTGACCAAGGTCACCGATCCCCGTTCCGGGCTGTCGACCGAGTACACATACAACGCATCGAACCATCTCGCGTCGATCAAGCCCGCTGGGCAGGTGCCCTTCCAATTTAACTACGTCACGGTCGACCAGCGGGAGAAGCTCGATACCGTCACCCGTGTCCGCCCAGCCGGTGACCCGACCGGTGGCACCGCCACCCTTGGCAAGTACGTGTACGACAACGTGCCGCTGTCCGGCACCGGCGTGCCCGACTTGTCCGCGGCTTCCGTGGCCCGCTGGGACCAGAGAACCGCCCCGAGCAAGGCGGTCGCAGTCTTCGGATCTGACCACCCCATCACCGGCGCACCAACCGCAGACGACTGGCAGTACGCGGAGCTGCACTACACCGACGCTGCTGGCTACACCGTCAACACCGCTAACTACGGTGCCGGTGACTGGCAACTGACAGCCACCGACTACAACGACCAAGGCAACGTCGTCCGCGAACTCGACGAACGTGCCCTGCGGCAGGTCATCGACAACAACGTCCCGGCCGACCAACTTGCCACCGTCACCGTCTACAACCCCGACATCAAGAACGCCACCGGCGACACCGTCCTCACCCCGGCCGGCACCCTGGTGACCGACACCTACGGCCCCGCCCGATGGGCAGCGTTGAAGAACGGAACTGTTGCTTGGATGCGCCCGCACACGCACACGACTTTTGACCAAGGAGCGCCCAACGCCGGCATCAACCCCGACACTTCTCAGCCGTACCGGCTCGCCACGGCCGAGACCGCGTACGCGCACGACCCGGGGACCGGCACCGACCTGGAGATCATGGGTCAGACCCTGACCGACTACGCAGCGCCCGTCACGGGTGATGCCGACGGGTGGAGCCGTAGCTTGCCCGGCAAGACCATCACCGACGTCGACCTCGACGGCGCCAACAGCACCGGCGACATCGTCAAACTCACCCGCTACGACGCCGAAGGCCGCACCATCGAAACCCGCCAACCCAAGTCGAACGGCGCCGATGTCGGCACCACGAAGACCGTCTACTACACCACCGCCGCCAACGCCCAGTTCGCGGAGTGCGGTGCGAAGCCGCAGTGGGCAGGTCTGGTCTGCAAGACCTACCCGGCCGCGGCGCCCAGCTCCGGGCCGAGCCTGCCGTCGACCACCACGTCCGCGTTCAACTACCTGCTGTCTCCCAAGACCATCACCGAGACCTCGGGCACGGTCACCCGCACCACCACCACGACCTACCGCACCGACGGCCGCACCGACACCACAGCAACCACCGTGACAGGCCTGACCGGGTCTACACCGAACACCAAGAAGACCACCACCTACGACACCGCCACCGGCCAACCCACCCTGGTGACCGCCAAGAACGCCGACGACACCGTCGCGGGCACCATCACCACCGGCTACGACACCTGGGGCCGACAAGTCTCGTACCAGCCCTCCGGTGAGACGGCGACGACCACGATCTACAACGCCGCCGGCGACGTCGCGAGCGTCACCGACGCCAACGGATCTACGACCTACACCTACGACGGCACCGACGCTAACGGCAAACCCGAACGCCGCGGCCAGGTCACCAAGGTCGACGTCACAACCGCAGGATCCACCTGGACCTCCACTGGCGCCTACGACGCCGACGGCTCCATGACCGTGCAGAAGCTTCCCGGCGGCATCACCCGGCACAACGACATCGACAACTCCGGCGAGCCGATCGGCCTGCGCTACACCGGCCAAGTCACCACAACCAACCCCGACGGATCCACATCGGTCGACCCGAATGGGCCCTGGCTGTCCTGGTCCCTCGAGAACGACACCACCGGCCGGGTCACCCATGAATGGACCCCCGACGGCAACGCCTTCACCACAGCCAACGGCGGAGCCATCCCGTATGACCGGCGCTACAGCTACGACAACGCCGGCCGCCTCACCCAGGTCAACGACCGCACCGCCGCCAACACCGGTGTCGACGTCACAGATCCCGCCCAGGCACCAGCATGCGTCACCCGGACGTACGGCTTCGACGGCAACGACAACCGCCTCACCAAGTCCACAGCGCCAGCTTTGGCCGACGGATCGTGCAGCACCACCAACGCGGCCACCGTGACCCGGGCCTTCGACACCGCCGACCGGCCCATCACCGGTGCCAACGGAGTCGGTACCTACACCTACGACGCGCTCGGTCGTACGACGAGCCTCCCAGCCGCGGACGCCGCGTACCCAAGCGGCGGCGACGTTGCCCTCACCTACTACGACAACGACCTTGCACGCTCGATCACCCAAGGCGGTACCACCACCAGCTTCACCCTCGACGCGCTTGACCGCCGAGCCACCGAGACTGTTGCCAACGCGTCCGGCTCAACCAACACTGTCCGGCACTACACAGACGCCGGCGACAACCCGACCTGGGCCACCCGAGGCACCACTACCCAGCGCTACGCGGAGCTCATCGGCAGCGACCTCGCCTTGACGGTCGACCAGACCGGCGCAGCAGTCCTGACCGTCGCCAACCCGCACGGCGACGTCGTCACCACTGTCGAGCTTCCAACGGGCGGCGCAGCAGCAGGCGTCACCGGCTGGAACAACTACGACGAGTACGGCAACGCCGCAGGAACGACCGCCGACACGGGAGTCATCGCCTACGGGTGGCTCGGCGCCAAGCAGCGCGCCGTCAGCGGTGCCGGCCTCGCACTCATGGGAGTCAGGCTGTACAACTCTGGAACAGGCTTGTTCACCTCGATCGATCCGATGAGCGGTGGAAACGCCAACGCATACACCTACCCGTGTGATCCGATCAACAAGGTCGACCTTGATGGTCGGTTCAACTGGTGGAAGAAGAAGAAGGAATGGAAGAAGAAGGCTCGCCGGTGGGGCTCAAGCGCGTGGCGCGGTGCGCAGCGGGCAGACGCGTACACGCGTTCCCATATCGTCGGCTGGACGATGTACGGCGCGGCCCGAGCGACGGGATCACGATGCCGCTACATCGAGCGGATGATGACCTGCCGGGGCGGATTGAGGCTGTACGGTCGAGGCGGAACGACTTACGGACACGTCTACCTGACGGGCTGGAACCGAGAGTACGTTTCAGCGGACAGAATGCGGCACGAGAGGGTCCACCGCAGGCAGTGGAACCGTTACGGGTTCAAGTTCGGACTGCTCTACTTCCTCGGTGGCGTGAGAAATCCTTGTCGGAACCCATGGGAGAGGCAGGCGAATCTGCGTGACGGTGGCTACACGCGGTGCTAGCACGCTGCGTGCTGCTGTGATTCTTTCGTGCCTTGTGGCTCTGTCGAGCGGCTGTGGTCTACTACCAGGCGATCCCGAACTTCCGGCCAACGGATACCGCGTCGATAACGGGATCGTCAGCATCTACATTCCGTTGTGTGCGGGGGAGAGAGTCAATAGCGCGGAGGTTCGGCGCATCGACGACAAGGGCGATGGACACGTTGAATGGCGTGGTACTCAGGTCCGAGATCCACGTCAGCACCTGGTGGTCCTCGACGCCTCAGGCTGGACCGCGAGCACCGGAACGTTTCGCTACGAGACCGGCGCGTCTTTCGGAGTGGATGTCGAGGGGTCGATTCGCAATTACGGCGGGAGCTTTATCGCTCCTGACACCATCTCGTCGCCGCTACCTCCCGGCCAGTACGACGTCAACGGGAGCGTGATGTCGGCCGACGAGATCGACGCGCAGGCCAACTGCGAAAACCCAGGCTAGTGCTGGGGGCTCGTTTGGCCGACAGGTCCCTGGGCGATGGAATACCGCAGACTTCGAATATGCACTGGTTGCCAGTCCACCGGTTCTGCCCACATCGTGACACCCGGCTCACGGTACGGCGAGTGATCATCGTGGCCTGGCCGCCCTTCCGCCCGCGCGAGAACAGGCGAGACAGTGACGCCGGCCAGACCACCCCGTGAGACGCCGCCTCCGCATGTCCCGGCCGATCTGGGCGGGCCAGTCGAGGTCGCCCTGGCGAAGTCAGCGAATGAGATCCCCGGCCCGCATGCCCTACCCGGTGGATCACGCTACGAAGTGAAATGGGACGGCTACCTTCACTGAACTAGTCAAGGCGGCGCTGCGACGGGAGGGGCAGGTAGTGGGTTCTGGTCGGTCTATTTGGGCGCCCGTGCTGTGCCGGTTGAGCCGTTGAGATCGCGTCAGCCGTCGAGCTGCTGGTGACGAGATCGCGGGGCCTGTGCCTGTTCGCGGCTCGGGGCGTAGGCTCGGAGTGCAGTGCGCGATTGCGATGACCGTGAGCAGCGAGCTCGTGGCTTGCAGGTAGTGCACACTGCCGCTGAGAGGGAGTCCGATGGACAAGCTACCCACACCCTCGATTCGGGTCGGGGGTCCAGGCGGAGCTGCCAACGGCGACGAGGCTGACTCGAGACAGACAGCGTTAGGCGCGCGCAAACTCGCGGTCGAGGCTGGTGAGTCAGCGCGCGTGGGACTCGACCAGGAGATTGAGGCCATCCTTGAGGCTGCCGACGAGCGGGACAGGCAGGCTGACGATCGCGACGCGGCCGCCGACGAGCGTGACCAGGCTGCAAGTCTGGACTCGTTTCTTCATGACGCTGACTACGGCCCCGGGCTCAAGGCAAGACGGTTGTCCGCTATGGATCGGCTGGCTTCGAAGGATGACCGGACCGCGGGCGCTGATGACCGCCGCGAACTGACCCGGATGATCCAGGAGAGGTCCGAGCTCGAAGACTAGGGGTTGTGACGAAAGACCTCCAGCAGGCGGCCTGGTTCGGCTGCCCGGTCTCAGCTGGCCGGGGAAACCTGAGCCGCCCGGGCTTTGAGGCGAGGTTGGAGAGGTCGGGCAGGGTGCATCGCTCAGCTTGCACGATCGGCGGCCTCGGTGAGCCAGCTGGTCACCTCGTCGTCGATATCGTCGATGGCGTCGAGGCTGTGCATTTCCAGATGGTGTATTCAGTGCCGGGGCGTGGGGTGGGAGACTTCTTTGAAGTGAGGTGAGGGGTCGTGCCTGCCGAGAGCGATTGACAGCACGACTTCGGCGGTCGGGGCGCGGCGATATCGGCCAGGCTTCCAGAGATAGGCTAAACCGCGCCGGCGCCAGAACGTGACCTGGCTCTTCGCCACCCGCACCTCGATCGGTTCTTTCAGCAAAGACCGCGGTCGCTCGAAAATCGCCAGGCCGAGGCTGTTGTTCCCGAAGAACTCTTCGACGGTTGTGACCCGGCAATGGTGGCGGGCCGGTCCAGCTGCTGATGCTTTCCACGTCGCTGCCAGAGCTCCCGCCTGCCGCACGTCGCGCCATTCTGTGCGCGCGGCAGGCGAAAACCTTGACCCTCGCCGGGCTCCCTCCAGCCGGACGAAAACAGTGAAATGTGAACAGGCACGGGCATTCACCCGCCGGATCGGAACGCGTCATGAGATCTGGCAACCTTCTGCCGGTGTGGCGACGGCTGTATCGATCCGCGGTGGCCGAAGTGGACGACAGTCACGGCTCCGAGACGAATCCGCTGACCGAAGGGCCCTCCACGTCACGCCGGACCAGATAGCCTCCCCAGCCGCGTGCGCGCGATAGCTCGCCGCCGTCGACCCTTTGGCGGCCCTTCCGAATACGGCACGCAGCCTCTGACTATCACGACCGGGCATCGAAGTGAAGGGATGACTACCCATTTCGTCGATTCGGGAAGATCCCACTCGGCCGGGCATGCGCGTCAGTAGCTCTGCCGGTGGGCTGCGATCGGCACCTATTGCAGCTGATCCGGCGCCGCGCTTGATCTCACCGTCGACGATGTCGACATTCTCCTGGAGTTTGATCAGCTGAGATGGTCGATTCCGATGGACAGCTGGTTCTCGGCCTCGACGTGCCGCTGCCGCAGGTGCTTCAGCGACTCTTCCAGTGCCGCGACCTCCCCGAGCCAGGCGCGGTCTTGTGCCTCGGCCAGGCGCTCCTCGGCGTTGCCGGTCATCTCCTGGATGCGAGGCAGCTGGGCGGGGTCGACGCGCAGGAACCGGCACCGGCTGCACGCGTGCTCATGCACGCACTGCGTCCCGTAGGGCCGCTGGCAGTCCCCCAGGGCGACCTTGCGCAAGCAGGAAGTGCTGCTCGAATTCGTCCCATTCCTCGCCGGAAGCCGTCCGCGTCTCCCCGAACGGCCGCAGGGTGCGGCGCCGCTCGATGAAGAACTGGTGCGCGGCGATCACCTCCTCGGGGAACACGGCCGTGTAACCGCGCGTCGTGTCGAGGTTCAGATGGCCGAGCGAGGTGGCGGCGATGTGCAGCGGCAGGCCGCTGGAGACCGTTCGGTGGTGAACAGCCGCCGGAAGCCGTCCGGCGTGAACCGGCTCGGCTGCCCGGCCCCGGCCATGCCGACGTCGGCTGCGAGCTCATTCAGGAGTCTCCGCACGACGGCGTAGGAGATGACGCCACACCCTCTCCCGACACCCACTGAAGCGCCAACTGGCGATCAGAGGAGTTCAGTCAACTAGAGCCTTCACTGAACTCGTCAAGCAGGCTGGACGATCCGGCTCGGTCTGAAACCTGCGTATGCCTGAGCGTTGCGCGACGGACGTGCAATCTCGCCGCGCCGAGCCCCGGCAGCCCCGAATGACATCGACAGGAAATCGGGCCACTGACTTTGGGTCCGTTTTGTAGGGAGGCCGAGTCCGCGAGTCCATGAGTTGACAAAAGCTTGCACCTGGCTGGGCAGGGTGACTTGGTGCGGCGCGGGAGGGATCGCGGAGGAGCCCTGCTGAGATACGGCCGGTTCAGTGATCGCAGTGCTTCCGGACTGTCATCCTAGGTTCGGAGAAGAGGTGGTGTGTTCGGTCTGGTAGTTCAGGTCACCCATGAGCCCGTCGACGAGGAGTTGAGCGTGCACCTTGCGAGAAGTGCGTATCTGGTTCTCCGGTGCTCCCAGCGGCTCTCACATACCGCCCGTGCCGCCGCTTGAGGAGCCCCGGTGTTCCTGATCTGGCGTTGCAGCGGCGCGAAATCGTTGCCGCTGCTCGGGGCGATTCTCGCCGCCGTGCCGATCAGCGCCCCTGATCGAGTTCTGTCCGAGGTCAACTGCGGGTGCCATTAGGCAGACCTCGTTGTTGATCCGATGTCGGCTCACTTGTGAGCCAGAGGTCCGGTGAAGCAATGTGGTCGGCCGCTAGGTACTCGGTGATCTCCGTGTCGCCGAGCTCGTACTGCACGAGCCCGCTCCAGCCGGCTTGGCCGTTGTCGCGAGCGACCAGCCAGCCTCGGCGCCAACCTGTTGCAGTCAGGACCATCACGTGTCCGGGGAGCGGTAAGGTCCGCAGCGTCCAATCCGCGTGGGCGTGCAGGGTCCGGACTTGTTCCATGCCGTTCATGACGGCAACCCACTGCGCAGGCGGAGCTCGTCGCGAATCACCCGGGGCACGGGGAGCCGGTTCTGCTCCAGCGCTTTGGCGTAGGCACCGAGTGACAAGGCGAGGCGATTGGCGTTGATGCGCGAGGGGGCGTCCGGACGTCGCTGTTCTCGCGCCTGCCGATCGGCTGCGCGAGCGGACATGATCTCGGCGAACAGGTCGAGGAGATCATGATCCGTGGCAAAGCGGCGAGATGCGCCGCCGGGGATAGGGAAGTGTTGGACGGACATCGGGCATCGCCTCGTGGGGCTGCGGGGGTTCCCGACATGCCACTTGGAATGCCATCGCTCCGGAGTCCTTCACAGTGTACCTGCTCGGCTCGCGACATCGTGGATCGTGGTTTCGGCTCCTGCTGCGGATGCGGAGTCGCGACCCCACACTCGCCCCAGGCCGCCAACGCGACGACGTGGAGCGCGGTGCTCGGAAGACCCATGATCTGGCCGAAGCCAGGTCCTTCTCCGCACCAACCTCGCTGGGCGGTGCCGGCGGCGCATGCTGACGATGTGTTGTCCGCCGGGGGACCACGCGGGTGGTTGCAGTTGTGACTGAAGGTAGGCCACGTCGACCGCTGGGTGGCTCTATGTCCTGCTCGGCCAGTAGCCTTCGGCGTCCTTGGCCTGCACCGCGTCGCCGCTGACGGTGGCCCAGTAGACCGGTCCGAACGTCTGGATGACCTGTTCACCGGCGAGAATGTGCAGCGCCGCACCGAGCCCGACCATGTATCGCAGTTCGCCCAGCCCTTCGACAACGTGGAAGGTAACGCGGCGCCCGTCGACCGTGGTTACGTCCAACGTGGCAGCGACCTGAACACCTGTGGGCGGTGCATCGGACTCCCGGACGCCGTCGTGGTCTCGGATGACATGGCTGGACATACCTGCAGCGTGACACAGCCAAAGCCCGGGTCGCCACCATCTCGCCGCGTCAGCCAACTCGACCAGGTTCTTCGGGGCCTCAGCATGTGAAGCTCGATGAGGATGCCGATCGCTGTCGCGATCCTGGTGCGGCTCCGGATTGCGGCTTCGAGGTGCCGCGAGGGGCGTTCTGGTCGGAACCGGTGTACGGTGGGGTGTAGTTCCGGAATCGACGACATCCCATCTTGAGGCTGCCAGCCACACCGGCTCTCTGGTAGGAGATGTCATGTCGGTACTTCATCGCACTCGACACGCGCCCAAACCCGCGGCGTCAGGCACGCCGCCGTCGGCGGTCGACGAACTCGTGACACCGTTGCCGGCTCGCGCGCCGCGCACCAGGCTCAGCGGAGCCTGGCTCGGGATCTGCGTCACCGTGCTCAGTTTCGTTGTCTTGATCGTGTTCATGCTGCAGAACACCGGCAGTGTCGCGGTCAACTTCTTGTGGCTGAACGGCTCCGTGCCGCTCGCGCTCGCGTTGTTCATCGCCGGCGTCGCCGCCGCCGTGCTGGCCACGACAATCGGCGCTGCCCGGATGACCCAGCTGCGTCGCCTGGTGCGCCGCCGCGGCAAGGACTGAGGCGTCGCGATGACGCTCATTGCCCGCGACGGCAGAACAGTCATGTCCGCCTCCGCACCGTCGACGCCACGGCTGCGACTGCGACCCGGCGGATCGAAAGGGCTCCTGGACGGCGGCTGGTGGCCGCGCTCGACAGACCCGGTCGCCGAGATCCCAGGCCTGGTCCTGGCCATCGATGCCCTGCGTGGGCCGATCACCCGGATCATGCTGTTCCGCGGCGACTGGGACAGCCATCCGCGCCGTCTGGCCGTCGACGGGCGAGTCGTGCACCTGGGATTCTTCGCCAGTCAGCCGCCTGGATTGCTGATCGCCCTGGCAGGCAGGGCGGGTGCCCGTGTCGACCTGGGCGTCATTCCGCCAGGGACCACAGCAGCTGTGGCCGCTACTGCGTTGACGCTTGCCGCCGAGATCGGCAACCGGACTCATGCGCAAGACCTGGTGGCAGCGGACGGCTCCGAGTCGTCGAGTGAGTCGCCAGCCGAGCCGTCCACCGAGGCCGCCTGGGAGACCGACGGCGGCCACCTCGCCGCCCCGCCCCACGCTGCCCTCGACGAGAAGACGGCCTGACGACACGGGTCGAAGCAGCACGGGCCAAGCCTGGCCCGAGCCGGCGGCGAGAACCTGGCAAGGGAGCACGAGATGTCCACGAACGTGCGCAGTACCAGCGCTCGAAGTACCGCTGGGATCCCGGCGACCAGCGGCTACGCCGATCTGGCCCGGGAGATCCGGCGTCTGGGCCTCCAACGACGCCGGCCAGGCTTCTACACCATCGTGCTGATCGCCAACCTGATGACCCTCGGCGGCGTTGTCACCGCGATGGCGTTCCTGCGCGACTCCTGGTGGGTCATGCTGCTTGCGGTCGCGCTAGCGATCGTGTCCGCGCAGATCGGCTTCTTCGGCCACGACGCCGGCCACCACCAGGTCGCCCGCAGACGTGTACCGACCAGGCTGCTCGGCCTGCTGAACGCAAACCTGCTGAACGGACTCAGCTACGGCTGGTGGATCGACAAGCACAACGCCCACCACGCCCACCCGAACGACCTCGAGGCCGATCCGGACGTGCTGCCCGGCATTCTCGTGTTCGACGCGGCCCAGGCAGCCCCGCGGACGGGCGCGGCGGCCTGGCTGACGCGCCATCAGGCCGCGCTGTTCTTTCCTCTCCTGTTGCTCGAGGCACTCAACCTGCATGTCTCCAGCGTCCGCGCATTGCTGAAGCCCGGCATCCGTGGGAGGACCTTGGAGCTCGCCCTGCTCGGCGTCCACTTCGGTGGCTATACCGCCTTGCTGATCACCACGACGACGTGGCTGCAGGCGATCGTGTTTCTCGTCATCCACCAAGGGCTGCTCGGTGTCTATCTCGGCTGCTCGTTCGCCCCGAACCACAAGGGCATGCCCACCCTGACCGCCGCGCAGACCGCCGACCCGTTGCTGAGGCAGGTGCTCACGTCCCGCAACGTCCGGGGCGGTCCGTTCGTCGACTTCGTGCTTGGCGGGCTGAACTACCAGATCGAGCACCACCTGTTCCCGAGCATGCCGCGGCCCAACCTCCGCAAGGCGCAGCCCGTCGTCCGGAGCTTCTGCGCCTTGCACCGGGTGCCATATGCGGAGGCCTCCGCGTTCACGTCATACCGGACGGTGATCCGTCACCTCCGTGACGTCGGAGCCGACCTGCGCAACGCACGCAAAATCGCCACCAGATAACGAAAGACCCCACCGCCGAAGCTCTCTGCCCAGCTGCGCAAGCCGCGCCAGCGGAGGAGTGTTGCAGGGTATCGGCTGAATCGGGGGCCGTCCGATGTGGTGTCGCGGTCGGTGTCACGGAGTCCTCTCTCGCGGCCGGCCTCGAGGGTCGGCCAGACAGCTTTGATGAGATGGGCGATTCGCTCGAGATTCCAGTCTGGGGCTGGCATGACAGATCGCGACTCGGCAGTGAGGTGCAACCTGGAACCGGGCGTCGGCGAGACCGCCGCCCGATCTGTCAGCATGAAGTGAAGTCTGCTGTGCGGGCGCGGCGTTGCTGCTCAGCGTCGGAGCAGCGTTGCCGCAAGTGAATCAGCGACTCTTCCAGCGCCGCGACCTCACCGAGCCAGGCACGATCCTTCGCCTCTGCAAGACGGGCTTCGGTGTTGGCGGTCATCTCCTCGATGCGGTGCAGCTGGGCTCGGTCGACTCGCAGGAACCGGCACTTCACGCAGGCGTGTTCGTGGACGCAGGGGGTGCCGTAGGGGCGGTGGCAGTCGCCGAGGGCGACCTTGCGCAGCAGGAAGTGGTTCTCGAACTCGGCCCACTCCTCGCCGGTCGCGGTCCGCAGCTCGCCGCCCGGGCGGGTGGCTCGGCGACGTTCGATGAAGTGCTGGTGTGCGGCGATGACTTCTTCGGGGAAGACAGCGGTGTAGCCGCGGGTGGTGTCGAGGTTGAGGTGCCCGAGCAGGGTCGCGGCGATGTGCAGCGGCAGCCCGGTGGACACCATCTCGGTGGTGAATAGACGCCGGAAGTCGTGAGGCGTGAAGTGGATCGGCTCGCCGGCGTCGCGCAGCCCGGCCGAGACCGCGACGTCGATGATGAGCCGTCGGGCCACCGAGGGCGACAAGACCTCGTTCCGGGTGCCGATCCGGCGGACGAACAGGTGCGGGAACGGTTCGCCGTGCACCTTTTCGTGTGGGTCGTAGCGGACTGACAGCGGGATCCGGCCGCTGTTGTCCTTGGCGCGGCGCTGAACCGCGACCAGCACGGTCACCAGTTCTGGCGTCATCGGTATCAACCGTTCGATGTCGGTCTTGCTGGGCACGATGTGCAGCAAGGGCACGAGCGTGCCGGTGGAGGCGGCTGTGTAATGGCGCATGGACAGTTGGGTCAGCTCCCGCAACAGCGTGGCCGATGCTCTCCTCGTCGAGCTGTACTCGACCGCGGCCAGTGAAGTCGATCTCGGCCAAGAACCACACGCTTTCGTAACTTCTAACAGTGAGGACTTCTCACTACCGAACGGGGACAAGCGAGAACCTCACCCGGACATCGCTAGCCTGTTCGCGGTGGATGGCTCGAACTACGGTCTGGGTGTTGATGGGCTGGATGCCGTACTCCTGGACCATTTCGGCAGTGAGATAGAGGAGCTCTACGAGGAGACATATTTTGAGGAGGAACCTCGGAAGCTCGCCGAGATCACAGCTGCGGAGCAAGAGTTCTACGACCGGGTCTGGTACCACCGGTCGCTGCAACACGAGTATCGGCTCGAGGATGCCGGCGACGGAGAAGGGATCGACCGTCTTCTCGCGATCGCAGGCCCAGGGCGGAGACGGGTCGAGGTGACTTATCACGAGCCCGGACAGCTCGGCCCGTACAGCGATTTCGAACTGGGCATGCTTCACGGCAAGCTGTCTGCTCTGCGGTGGGTCTTGGGCAGCGAATGGGACTTTCTGGACACGTAGCAGGCGGGCGACCAGTCGTGGCGCGCCCACGGACGCGACGACCCGGCGGGCTTGCCCGCTGACCATGCTTCGCCCGCGCAGGCCTCGGCCTCGTGGTGCCGGTCGTGGTGCGAAATGGTGTTAATCGCTGGTGATCGGCGGGGCGTGGTGCAAGCCGTACGCAAACAAAAGCGCTGGTAGAGGCTGGATGAGGCGGTGACGTTCCTCCTCGTAATGAGAAGGTCGTCGGTTCGATTCCGACAGGCGGCTCCACCAGAGCACCAAGAAACCCCAGGTCAGAACACTGATGACCTGGGGTTCTGTCTGTCCGGCGCGGGTCAGGTTTCTGGTAGATCTACGACGGCAACGGGCCGGGTGGCGTCGTTGAGGACTCGCCGGCTCACCGACCCGAGCAGGATCCGGCGGACCAGGCCCTTGCCGTGGGTGCCGACGACGATCAGTTGTGCGTCCTCGGCGTGGCCCAGGATCGCTTCAGCCGCGGGCCCCTCCACCGCGACGTGGTCGACACTGACTGGGGCGGGGTTCGTCTTGGTCGCCTGGTCGAGCGCGCGGATGATGGCCGCGGCAGCCTCCGCCTCGACGTCCGATCCCATCCGCGCGAGGAGCTCGGGGTCGTCGCGGAACGCTGGGTGCAGAGCGTCGTACGCGGCAACGGCTCGCACCGAGGTCTTGCGTACGGCGCCCCGGCGACGGCGTAGCGCAGTGCGTTGGTGCTGAACTCCGACCCGTCGACGCCGACGCCGCCGAGCCCGCGCCGGCCGACCACGACGGCGTCTGCGGCCGCGGAGGCCTCCGCGAGCAGGTGGGCGGGGTGGCCGAGTTGCGAGGTAAGGGTGCAGGTCAGGTCTGAAGCGCCTCCTCGATGTCGCGGCCAGCTCCCCGGAGACCTCGGCGGATGCCTCCGAGGAACTCGTGCGGACTGGTGATCGCGGACAGGTGGGGTCGTGATGCGGTGTGGCCGTAGGGTTTCCGGGTTTCCGCCCCACGGTGGGTTCACCCACGGTGTTGTGGGTTCCAAACCCTTCACACGGGTCAGGAACCCACAACACGATGGGTCAACCCACCGCGCGGGGACGCGCGCGGTCGACCGGCGTGGGCGCCGACTCGGTCACCCGGATCCGGACCCACCCACGGGGTGGTCACAAGAGCCTGTTTTCCCTTTGTCGGCGAGCGGGACGATGTCGTGTCGGGTGATGTCCCAGGCGGTCGCGTCGAATGCCTAGGGCGCGAACGTCGCGAAGGCCGACCAGACCTCATCACCGGCATTGTTGATGAGGTCTGGTCTGTGCGTATCCGCCACGTTCAATCCGACCGGTCCGAGCAGCGACACCTCGCAGGACTTCGGCGGCGGCAACGGCAACGACGTCCGCCGGCCAAGCTGCGATGGCGTTCGGTACGTCAGCCTCATACTGGCTCACGCAGCCTTGCATCGTCCACAAGATCAGACGACACGCCCTCACATCTCGGTGTGGCTCCGCCCACCGCTGTCGACCGCAAACGTCAGAAGGCTCCTCCCCATGACAGCATCTTCCGCGCGACTCCCGGACGCCCAACAAGGGCGAGATCGGCAGCGGTCGAGCGCTCTACGTGCCCTGCCGGTGGTCGTTGATCGTCGGTGCCGACCCGGTACGGCGAGTTGCGCGAGGGGGTGGTCGCACCACGGTGCCCAGTCGCCCGTCCCGAACAGTTCGAGTGCCGACGCATGGCGTCAGCCAACCCGAGCGGCGGCTCGGTGGCCATTGGTTTCGCTTGAGCCGCAGACCCGCCCGTGTCGATAGCATCGCTCCATGGCGGTGACGGCTTCTGGGGTGTTTCGGCGGACTGCGATTGAGCGGTCGGATCAGCGAGTTTCCTGGGAGCGGACGGATCAGGCGTTCTTCTCGAGCGGGGCATGCCACGTGCTGGCCTGGACATGCCGGGACTTCTATCCCGACCAGGGGATCGCCTTGGCGGCGCTGTACCTGGGTGATTTCGAGCATCCGCTTCATGTGTACGCGAGGTACGGCACGTGGGCGTTCGATGCGTCGGGCTGGAACCCTGAGTCAGAGCTTCTGCAGGTCAACAGCGACTTCGAAGGTCTTCCGGTGCGTGAAGTCGAGACGATCACGAGTGACCTTCGGGAGTTCTGTGAGAAGCATGTGCACCGGCAACCGCATCAGTACTGGGAGGATCCAACAGAACGCGCACGGGCCTACGTGAGCCGATACGATCCGCCTTGGCCAAGGCCGATGCCAGCGCTGAGGTGAGCCTGAAGCGGCAGGCGTACGTCGAAGGTGGACGAGAGTCGTGGCTTCGCTCTCGCGCCTGCTGACGGTGGTGTACGGCGGATGGGCGCTGGTGATGCCGACTTGCTGGAGAACGGGGCGGTACATGGGCAGAAGGTACGTCGGCCGAGGACTCGCCGCCGCGGCGATTGCGGTTGCGGCTTGCTCCGGTGTGGGGCTGATGCTGCGGGCCTCTGATCCGAGTGATGTCCGTGTCGGGGATGCGTTTGGGGCGTCCGAAGGGTCGTACGAGATCGGCGTCCCGACTGCTCAGGTGGGGGACGATGTTTGGTTCTTCGCGCCAGGGATCACCAATCGCTCGTCGGAGAAGGTGACGCTGGAGGAGGTGCGTCCTGGGACGGTGCCCGAGGGAATCAGCTTCGTCGAGGCAAGGCTGTTCGAGAAGGACGTCTTTGTCACCGGCATTCCGCTGTCGTGGGATTCGAGCGGCGGCCTCGCTGCGGATGATCCGTCGCGGAAGCCGTCGACCGAGGTGCGCGGGCATGCGCTGCTCCCGGGCGCGACTTTGCCGGACGAGAAGATCGTCTATCTGCATGTCCGGATCGCGACGACGGCGCGCCCGCTGATGGTGCAGGGCGTCGAGTTCGTCTACGAGCAGGGCGGCCGGCGCTACTCGCAGACGTTGGACGCGAATCTAGTGATACCCCCGAAGCCGTAATCCAGACGGCTGGCGTGGTGCCGGCTCACAAGGTGGTGTCGCCGTGCAGGCGCAGGAGTAGCAGGTCATTCGGTTTGGGCGCGGAGGAAGGCGAAGGGGTCGGTGAGGTCTTCGGTGTCGGCGTCGGCGTTGTGCTGGACGAAGGTCCAGAATTCGCCGCGGCGTTCGAGACCGGGGGTGTCGTCGAGGGAGGTCCAGCCGTCGAGGTGGATGAGTTCGGCGGCGGCGCGGTCGGCGGTGGGTACGGCGAGGGTGGCGTCTTCGTCGGTGTTGTGCGGCCAGGCGCGGTGGTGGGCGTCGCGACCGGCGGCGAGTACGGCGGCCTCATCGGTGATCGTGAAGTCCCAGCGGATGAAGCCGGACAGGATCGCACCTGCTGAGTCCTCGACGCCATCATCATCGAGGTCGTCGTCCAGGCCGTCTTCGAGTTCGTCGTCGAGGAGGTGCAGCGGGATCGAGCCGCACCAGCCCAGTTCGGCGTCGTTGTACGCCGCGGCGGCCTGTTCGAGCGCCGCGGCCGAGGCGAAGTACGGCATCAGTTCTCGTTCGCGACCGATGCGCTCGACGGTCAGCTCGGCGTGTGATCGGAGCGCGGAGATCAACTCATCCACCGAACGCAGGTACTGCTCGCGCGCCGCATCTGAATACTGCTCGACGTCCTCCATGAGGTGAAGATAGCCGCCCATCGGCCCGCTTGAAGCTCTTGGGGCGGCCGAGGCGGTTGACCGGAGGTTGAAGCGCCTGAGCCGGTTGAAGCGGTTGGCCGGTGGTCAGGGTGCTGACAGCTCGGCTATGTGGCTGAGCGGTCGACAGTTGTGATGACCGACGTGATGCCTCTCCGAATCCGGGCGCAGGCGGTACTGCGAACTCGAGGACTGTGGGATCCGTCGAGGCCTGAGCGTAATGCTCTCGGTGCTGTACCGCGACGACATCCATCTCAGCGCGGGTAGGGCGGTGTTGAAGCGCTTCAGCCGGTACGCCGAGCGAGGGCCTGCGCTTCGACGGTGAGCCGCGGTGGGTCTACCACACCAGCCCGGAGTGGAATCTCGAGCCGGACGACCACCTCATCGGGGTTCTCTGGCCGATTCGCTGAGGTCGCCGAACGAGGCCATGGTCTGCCAGCGTTCGAGGACGTCGTCCGCGACCTCGTCGATCGTGCGGTTCGTGGTGTTGACGGTGTAGTCGCTGATGTCGGATGCGGCCAGTTGCCCGGAGAGTTCGGCGGCTCGGTGGATGAGCTTGTCGAGGTTGTCGCCGGTCTCGCGGGCGCGGTCGCGGATGCGTTGGGCGAGGTCAGCGTCCGGAGCCGACAGGCGGCAGATCACCACCGCTACGCCCGTGGCGTCTTCGAGTTGATTCCGCTCGGCCGCGTCCTCGACGACCCCGGCGACGATGAGCCGTCGGCTGCCTGCCCGGACGTAGTTCGACCACACCGCGGCCAGGTTCGTTGCCTTCAGGCGTGACTGGTGTGGGTCGTCGCCAGGCGCGGGCCAGGCGGCTCCGAGCAGGTCGAGATCCGCGAATCCGGCTGCGAGGTCGAGGTCGATGCAACGGTCGAAGACGCGCCAGCCGACCGAGGTCTTCCCCACGCCCGGCGGTCCGGACAACACAAGAGCAGGAGTCACCCGACACATCATGCCGGGTGGCGGCAACCACTTTCAGCTGCCGCTCCCGGCTGCGAGGTGTACCAGCCGCAGGCCGTCATCCGGAGGCTTTCGAGGCAGCTCGATACGCGTGCCACTTCGTTTCCGGCGGTTCGGCCGGGGCGGGGAGGAGTTTGCGGATGGTGGTGGCGTCGGGAGCCCAGGCGCCTTCGGGGAGCGGGCCGATCAGGCCGGCGTAGACGGAGCGGAGGACCTCGGCCTGAGCGGTCCAGGAGAAGCGGTGCTGGAGGTGGGGGTCGTTGGCGATCCGCTTGGCGATGCGGTCCCGATCGGAAAGGACATTCCACACGGCTTGGGCGAACGCGTCGACGTCACCGGCCGGATAGACCGCGCCCAGGTCGAGCTCGGTCACCAGGTCGGCCTGTGCTGGAGTGTCACTGGTGATGATCGGCAGGCCGGCGGCGATGTACTCGCAGAACTTGTTCGTCACCGCGATGTCGTGATTAGGGGCGTGCAGCAACGGACTGACGCCGATGCTTGCCGACCGCAAATACAGCGGCACGACTTCCGCGTCCACGAACGGCGCCAGGTGTACCCGATCGCTCACACCGAGCTCTGCCGCGCGGGCCAGCAATTCGGCGGTGACCGAGTTCGCCCGCGCGACGATCGCGAGATGTACCTCGGAGAGTTGCGGCAACGCCTCGACGATCGTTGCGACACCGCGAGCGCGATTGACGCCACCGCCGTACACGAGCAGCGGTACGTCCTCGCGCAGGCGCAGCAGTTCGCGCAGGCCCTTGACCTCGGCATCCGCGGGCGGTTCGACCGGTGCATTCAGGACGACGTCGGGTACGGCGGCCAGTTTGTGGTCGCGGTACAGCCATTGCGCGAGCGGCTCCGACACCGTGATGACCCGGTCGACGTCGCGGATGAACTCGCGTTCGAGGTCGGCGTACGCCGCGACGCGCCGTGGAGGCACCACCGGTACGCCGGGGATGTACTCGTGGGCGTCGTAAACGATCTTGATGGTCCGGCCGTCGAGTGCTGCCCGATGGGCTGCCCGCGCCGCGATGCCGAGCATGAACACGTCGTGGACGTGGATGACCTCGATCAGCATGCGATCGAGCAGCGGGCCGAGGGTGAGTTCCTGGTCCATGACTTCGGGCATCACCCGGCGCCAGCGCCCGGTCGGCAGGCGGCGATGGAGGGCGAGCAGGCGTTCGCGTCGTTTTCCGGTGCCGAGATCGGTCAGGTCGACCGGGTGGGAACGCCGCAGGAAGTACGCGCGGGCCTGAAGTATCGAGCGGTGCAGCCGTAGGACGCGCCAACGGATCGCGCGGCGCAACC
Source organism: Kribbella sp. NPDC048915 (assembly GCF_040649595.1). Lineage (NCBI taxonomy): Bacteria > Bacillati > Actinomycetota > Actinomycetes > Propionibacteriales > Kribbellaceae > Kribbella > Kribbella sp. NPDC048915. The sequence goes on from NZ_JBEZFT010000003.1 coordinate 23,396, forward strand.
GGTCCGCGGGGGAGCGGCGTAAAACGTTTTCCTGGCCGGCGCGTCCGCGGTCTCGATGGTCACGGCCGCGCTCGCCGCGGAGTTCACGGCTCGCGTACTGCCAGCGGCTGTAGGCGAGCAGATACTCGGCCTCGGTCGCGAACCACGGGCGGAGATTCGTCCGCACGTTCGCGAGTCGCTTGCGCCAGCCGGTCAGCAGGGCCTTCGACGGGATCGGCGGGCACAGCACCTGCACCTTGCCGTAATGGCGGACACCTCTGAGCCGACGTCCGGGGATGCCGATGCAGGTGACGTCGAGGTCCCAGTTCGCCACGGTTTGGGCGTACTTGAGGACGCGGGCGTCGGAGACGATGTCGTTGCCGGCCATCATCACGACCTTCGGGCGAATCCAGGACGGCTTCCAGGTCGTCGGCACCGCGCTCGGCTGCTCGACGAACGGCGCCAGCGTCTCGGCCGACCAGCGGCCGTCGTGGACCTGTTCGACGAAGGCGGGCCCGCGGGCGGCGAGCTCGCGACTGCGTTCCGGGTGCGCGATGAGGTCGAGGACGACCTGCTCGACGGAGTCCGGCGTCGCGTCGACGATCGGGAGTTCGAGGCCCGTCTCGGCGGTGACGCGGTCGCGCACCTGTTGGGCGATGTGACCGACGACGATCCGACCGGCCGCCATGGCCTCGCAGGCCGCGACGCCGTAGCTGCCGATACGGAACTGGTCGAGGACGATATCGGCGTCCCGGTACACGGCCGGCATGTCCGCCGGGTCGACACCCTCGACGCGCCGGTACGTGATCAGGCCGCGTCGTGCCAGATCCTCCATGATCGGGTCGATCAGCCCCGAGCCCTTCATCGCCGACTTGCTCGGCGCGTGCGCGACGACCGGCAGCCTGTGCTCGAGGACCGGGGCGTCGCTGCGCCAGGCGTCGACGTCCACGATCACCGGGCACCACGTGGCGTTCGGCACGTAGTCGAGGAGGTCGGGCGTAGAGACGTACACCTGGCCCGGGTACGACGTGAAGAGGTCGACGGCGCGGGTGGCGTTGCGTTCGAGCAACTCGACCGCCTCGTCCTCGAGATCGGGGAACGGCGACCACGGCTCGGTCTCGGCGTGCCGGCTCGGGATACGGACGTCGGAACCGTGCGCGATCAATGCGACCTGGAGGCCCTTCATCAGCAGCGGCGGGATCTCGAAGGACCCGTCCGGACCGTAGAGCGGGCCGAAGATCGGGCGGCCTGCCTCGAGGAGTACGTGCGTGTAGTTGCCGATGACGTGGTTGTAGAAATTCATCCGCCATCTGGGGTTCCGGCGGTACGTGCGCGCCGGGACGCCGTAGTCGACGGGGTAGTCGAGGACTCCTTTGAAGAACGCGAAGGACGTTGCCTTGGTGGTGGGCATGCGACCTTCGAGTGCCCGCGCCCACCGGGTGCCCTGCCCCGCGAAGTTGGCCGGCCCAACGAGTAGTCGTACCGGCGCATCGAGCCGCGCCGGCAGTCCGTCTCGCGAAGCCGGGGTGTCTGTGTTTCTATCCACGATAGTGTCCCCCCACGCTTGCCCGTTCTCCCGTCGGAAATACAGGCCTAGACCTCTTCGGTTGATAGATGCCGCGAGGGGCCTGGATAGTTGCGCGCCGAGACCAAATTGCAGCTTTTGTCATCCGCAACCCACTCAAGCGTTTGAACCGCTTCAGCTGAATCCGGGGCGACCCTGGCGGCGGAATAGGGTCAGTTATGGACTGGGGTGTCGAGGTTGTTGAGCAGATCGACGAGCACTGGCGGAGTCGGCTTCGGCCTCGGCTGGTGGGATTGACCGACGACGAGTACTTCTGGGAGCCGGTCGAGGGATGCTGGACGGTCAGCCGGCGAGGGGAGAGCCGGGCGCAGTGGTCGTTCGGGTCGGGGGAGTTCACCTGGGACTACGGCGAGACCGACGGGCCGGAACCGGTCACCACGATCGCGTGGCGGATCGGGCATCTGAGCTCGGGGTTCGCGCAGTCGAATGCGAAGCGGTTCGGCGGGCCGCCGACGAGTCTCGAGACCTTCGAGTACGCCGGTACCGCGACTGAAGCGCTTCAACAGCTCGACGAGGTCTACGCGTGCTGGTTGGACGGCGTACGGCGCCTCGGTGTCGACGGATTCGCCCAGCCGCAGGGACCGGCAGCGCCGCCGCAGTTCGCCGACCTGCCGATGGCGCGGCTCGTGCTCTACTCGAACATCGAGATCGCCCACCACGGCGCCGAAATCTACCTGCTGCGCGACCTCTATCTCCGGCGCGGCTGAACCCGCGCGGGGCTGAAACGCGGTGCGGCTGAAACAGCGCGTGGTTCAATGCGCGCATGGAGCTGGTGGCTCGGGCGGTTGACCAGGAGCGGTGGGACGACCTGGTCGAGCTGTTCGGGCCCAGTGGTGGGACGCGCGGGTGCTGGTGCATGGCGCGCCGGCTGCCGTCCGCGCAGGTCGCGACGAACGGGAACGCCGAGAATCGCGCGGCATTGGAGGCACTCGTCCGCGCGGGCAGTCCGGTCGGCCTGATCGGGTACGTCGACGAGCGGCCGGCGCTCTGGTGCGCGATCGCGCCGCGGACGGAGTACTACGCGATCGTCCACTCGCGGGCCCTTCCGATCGACGACCCCGACGATGAGACGATCTGGGCGATCAACTGCCTCTTCGTGAAGAGCGGCTACCGCCGGCGGGGCCTCACCACGCCGATGATTGACGCGGCCGTTGACTACGCGCGCGATTCGGGCGCTCGCATCGTCGAGGCGTACCCGGTGAAGTCGATGCCCGGCGATCCGGGACGCGGTGTGCTCAGTACGTTCCTCGGCGCGGGCTTCACGCCGTACGCCGAAGCGCGCACCACGGCCAAACGCAACGTCATCGTCCGCCGCGCCCTGTGAGACCTACCTGCTCTACCGTGCCTGTCGCTGGCTTATCCGGAAGTAGAGCGTCCGGAACCGGGGCTACGGTGCTGGCATGACTGACGAAAGCTGGGTGTCGCCGTGGTGGGAGCCGCCGTTGGCGGGAAACGAGGCCGAGCACCTGATCGGGGCGCTGGACCGGTTGCGGATCACGTTCCGGTGGAAGGTGGACGGGCTCGACGCCGACGGGCTGAACACCAGGATCGGGGCGTCGTCGATCACGCTCGGCGGGTTGCTGAAGCACCTCGCGGCGAACGAGGACTACCTGTTCGACGTGAAGTTCCGCGGCAAGCCGATGGGTGGGCCGTGGATCGGCAACGGCTGGCGGGACGACAACGACTGGGAGTTCAACTCGGCCGCCGACAACTCTCCGGCTGAGCTGTACGAGCTGTGGGACGGCGCTGTCGCGCGCTCTCGTGAGACGCTGACGGCGGCGATCGCGGACGGCGGGCTCGACCAGCCGGCCCACATCAGTTGGCCGAACGGGGAGCACCCGAGCCTGCGCCGGCTGGTGTGCGACCTGATCGAGGAGTACGGCCGCCACACCGGCCACGCGGACCTGATCCGCGAGACGGTCGACGGCCGCGTCGGCGAGGACCCGCCCCGAGACTGGCGCCCCATCGGCCCGAAGCCCTGAGCCGACCCCCACGCGGACCCGCACCCCGCGCGGGCCCGCACCCCGCGCGGCCCACGCATCCCGTGCGGCGACGCACCTTCACGCGGACCCAACGTCCCGCGGAGACCGCAGATCTGTACCTCCAGCAATGCAGAACCCGCCAAAACTGGCCCAAATAGGCCCCGAAACGGCACTTCTGCATTCCTGGAGGTCCGCGTCGCCTACTTGATCCGCTGCATCGTCCCGTCCGAACCGACGCCGATCACCGTCGTCGTCCCGTCGACGGTCAGGTTCACGATCATCCGCGACCCCTGCCAGGACGTCGTGTACGACACCGCCGCGTTCGCCCGCGACGGCACGATCACGGACAGGATGGTCGCGTCCGCGCCGGACCGGTTGAACTTGACCACCGGCGCCAGCAGCTTCTGATCGATCTTCACGTAGTGCCAGCCCTGGACCGGATCCGACTGTCCGCTGACCACCTCGATCGGCGTGGTCTGCTGCCGGAACGGGAGCTGCAGCAACGTCGTCTTCACCCGGTCACCCGGCCGCGCCGCCACCGCCCGGTCCTTGCCCTGAACAACGACCTTCTGGTCCGCCGGCAGATGCCACAGCGTCGAGTACTCCTCGGCCCGTGACGACGTGGCGCGGTCGAGTACCACCATCAGATCGGGATCCTTCAGCACCAGCACGCCCCGCGTCCGATCGACGGCCCCGAGCTCGTCCTTCAACTCGTAGAACTCCCACGTGTCCTTCAGTGCCGACCGCACCAGCTTGGTCTCCGGGTGCTCGGCCGCCGCCGACGCGACGGTCAGCTCGTTGTGCGCATACTGGCTCTTCGCCCAGCTCCGCCATTCATCCCACTTGTAGCCGGAGTGCCCGCCGTCGATCAGGATGTCCCGTCCGCGGGACGTGTACGTGACCGACGTGTGGTCCTCGTGCCCGTGCAGCTTCCGCGACCGCCCGAACCGGATGCTGTACGTCGACTCTTGTGTGAACGCCCGCATCTCACCCCAGCCGGTGCGCCCGAAGATGTACCCGGCGTCGAAGATCCCGATGCGCTGCGTCGGCCGGATGCCGCGCGTGCCGAGCGTCCCGGCGTACTCGAGCGCCGTACCCGGCACCGGCGCCGTCTTCACCACTTCGGAGTCGCCGAGCTGTGGCAGGTTGCCGAGAGAGTTGGTCGCGAGGGCCAGCCACTTCGCGAGCTCGCGCCGGCGGGCGATGATCGTCGTCCCCGGGTCGGCGCCGCACTTGCGCAGTACGTCGATCGCGCGCCCCCAGAGCGCGTAGTTGAACTGCGCGTACCCGGCGGACTGCTCGTTGGTCGACCCCTGCGTGTCGATCGATGTCTTGATCGCACTCGTCAGCCGCGTGGTCGCGATCTTCTTCAGACCCTCCTGCTTCAACGTGCAGCCGACGCCGAACAGAGCCAGGCTCTCGTCGGTCCCGTGGTTCCAGTCGCCGCTGTAGTTCTTCTGCAGGAACCACGCGTGCTGGAGCAGCGTCTTGTCCAGCCAGGCGTACGACCGCGGCAGCTTGGTCACGTGCAGACCCGACAGCACCGCCTGCCGCAGGCAGATGAGCACGTTGGTGCGGTGCATGGTCGACTCGTACGCGCCGATGTCCGACTTCCACGAGTACGGGTTGTCCTTGACCCAGTCGAGGGCGATCGTGCTGACCCGCTGCAGTGCTGCCTTGTCGCCGTTGCCGCCCGCGGCGATTCCTTGCCCGAGCCAACGAAGTGAGTGCAGCCACATGTACCAGCTGGGATTGTTGTCCGGATTCGATCGCCAGTTGATGTTGCCCTTGCCGTCACCGACCTTCGTCGGCGCCGTCGTACCCCAGGTGAAGGTGTCCAGGTACAGGTTCGCGACCGGGTTGGTGCGGTTGATCCCGCTGTACCCGGGGCAGGCGTAGACGTCCTGCCGGGGCGGCGCCGGCGGTGCGGTCGGCGGCTCCGGCGTGTGGCTGGTGGTCGGGTCCGGCGCCGCCTCCGGCTCTGAACTGCCCCGCGGGAACACCAGCACGCCGCCCAGTACGGCGGCGCTCACCAGCAGGATGAGTGCGAGTCGCAGGGTTGTGGGCGTGCGCGAGTGTTCCGCGGGCATCGTTGGTCCTCCCCGCATGCCGGTCGGCATGCCAATTCTGGCCTAGACCTGAATTCGGGTAAGGGCGTTTCCCGGAACAGAGTCAGGTGATCCTGCTGAAGTCGAACGTGGTCGGAAGCGTGTGTGGCCGGAAACGCCGGACGAGTCCTCGCCGTACGGCCTCAAGTCCGGTTCCGGCCGGCCCCCGTCGGTCGTGGTGTCATCGGTCCCCCCGAGGTAGATCGTTTCCTTACCTGATAGATGCCACGACCGGTAGGAAAGGTTGCTGCGGAGTTCTGACTTCTTTCAGCGGTTGCCCGAAAGGGCATTCAGCTGCCGCGCAACGCCTGCAGGATCAGGGCATCCGGGCGTCCTGCCCGGTCGGCACGGTCGTGTGGCGACCGTCGCGCAGGTCGGCCGCCAGCCGGGAAGGACGCGCCGCGAGGAACTCTGCCCAGTGGACGACATGCAGGTTCGGGTGGTGCGCTGCCGCCTGCTCGAGTTGCAGGTTGATCCACTCACCGCTGCCTCCACGTACTGCTTCACGCGGAGGTCGGCCGGGTGGTTTACCAGCGCTGGATGGCGTCGGCGATCAACTCGTTGCGCGCGTCGCCGCCGTCGGGCTGGGTGGTGTGGACGCCGTCGCGGAGGTACTTCGCCGGACGATCCGGCTGGGAGGTCAGGAATCCGTACCAGTCGATGATTCGCAGGTTCGGGTGGCGGAACGCGGCATCCTGCAGCAGTTGGTTGATCCAGGCGCTGTTCGCGAGGTCGGCGTCCCGGACGGTCGGGGGTTGTTTGGTGCGGCTGGCGTAGACGTTCACCCAGTACACGGTGCGCTTCGGCCCGGCGATCCGGAGTGCGCGCTCGACCTGCTCGGCGAACACGGGCGGGTCGAAGATGTCGTTGGTGCCGACCGCCATCACGATCCGTTGTGGCAGACCGTAGCGACGCGACCACTCCTCGAGTGCGTCGACCGCAGCGGACGTCGGCTGCCCGGACCAGTCGTGCATCGCGATCGGTTCACCGGTGCGGTTCGTCAGCAGGCGCTCGAGGCCTGCGCTGTTCTGCACGGAGATGCTGTCGCCGAACATGAAGATCCCGTCGAACGCGAGCACGTCGCGGATCTCGTCCTCGGTGGAGATCCGGCGAACCAGGTGCTCCCACGGGCCGAGCGCGCCCGAGCCGTACTTCCCCGGGCCCTTGGCCGGAGGGGTGTACGTACTGTCCGACGGACTGCTCGCGGCCGTCGTCCGTGGCTCGAGCGCGACCATCGCGCCGCCGAGCAACGCCAGCACCATCAGTGTCACCGCGATCGCGGCGGTCGACTCCCCGATTCTTCGGAGCAACGACACCCGCTCGTGTCTCCCCCGCTGCACCATTGCGACGCCCCCACTCCTCCTCGGACTTTCTCTCCCCCTGTAGAGGCTCCGAACCCTGCAAAAGGTTGCATGTTCCGTGTCCCCACACGGAAAATCAGTGCCTTCCACCGACCACTATCCCCGACGAATCAAGTCCCAGGTACCTTTCGGCCCATGCCGCAATCCGCCGAACTCGATGCGCTCGAACGTACCCGCCTCGCGCATCTGGTCGCCCGCCGGATCGACGCGGCCGACGCGATCCATGCGCCGGACTTCGTCATCGTCACCCCCAGCGGGCACGCCTGGACCAAGGCCGAGTACCTCGGCGGGATCGCGTCCGGCGACATCAACTACCGCCGTTTCGAGCCGATCGGCGCCATCGACGTGATGGTCGACGGCGGGCTCGCCGTGCTGCGGTACCGATCGGCGATCGAGGTCGGCGTGAACGGCCGCGAGCCGGCGCCGCTCAGCGCGTGGCATCTCGACTGCTACCGCCGTACGGCGGACGGCTGGCAGATCCGCTGGTCCCAGGCAACCGCGCTCACCTGAGCACCGGCCCTCATCCCCGGCTGACACTCACCCGGGCGCCAGGTGTCAGGTGTCAGACGTCAGGAGGCGCGTTCGGCGGCGCTGCGCTCGACGCAGAACTCGTTCCCCTCCGGGTCCTTCATCGTGACCCAGCCGGGGCCTTCAGGGGTCCGGTGGTCCTCGTGGACGGTGCCGCCGAGCGTCAGGATGCGCTCGACCTCCTGATCGCGGGTGCGCTCGGTCGGCGCCCAGTCGAAGTGCACCCGGTTCTTCACGGTCTTACCCTCGGGCACCGCGATGCGATCGCCTTCGACGTCACCCACGTCGCGAACCGTTCCGCGTACAGCAGCCCGGGCGCCGGCGCCGGCGCCTCGATCAGCACCTCGTCGTCACCCGATTGGTCGTTGCCCGCGACCGGCCAGCCGGTGACGGCGCTCCAGAACTGCGCGAGCTCGTACGGGTTCCCGGCATCGATCGTGACATGTCGCAGCATCATGCCGCGACCCTAAGCCACCGTGGTTCCGAGGTGTCGCGGTGTGTCGGAGGCCGGGTCTAGGGTGCGGAAGAGGGAGGTTCGGCCGACCGGGCCGGACCCTTGTGGGAAGGACCGTGCGATGGCATCACGACTCAATCCGTACATCCAGTTCGACGGTGACGCCCGCGCCGCGATGGACTTCTACCGCAGTGTCTTCGGCGGCGAGCTGACCTCGAGCACGTTCAAGGAGTTCGACGCGGGACACGGTCCGGGCGACGACGACAAGCTGATGCACAGCCAACTGGAGACGCCGAGCGGGTTCACGCTGATGGCGGCCGACACCCCGGAAGGCGTGGCGTACAACCCGGGGGAGAACATCGCGATCAGCCTCAGCGGCGACGGCGACGAGCTGCGCGGATACTGGGAGAAGCTGGCCGCCGACGGCAAGGTGTCGGTCCCGCTCGAGAAGCAGATGTGGGGCGACGAATTCGGCATGGTCACCGACAGGTTCGGCATCAACTGGATGGTCAACATCGCCGGCTGACCACGCGCACCACCCGACCGGTACGCCGCCGCGCCGGGGCAGCGGCGTAGCAGCGGTGCCCGCGTACCGGCGTCACGGGGTGCCGATCAAATCGGGTGCCGCATCGACTGCGGACGGTTAGCGTGGATCGATGGGACGAAACGCGGTTCTCTACGACCCCATCCGGCACAACACCTGGGCGACCGGCAGCTTGATCGAGTTCTGCCGCGCCCAGGACCTGACCGCCGAGCAGCTGACGGAGGTCACCGGCGTCGGCACGTACGGCGGTATTCTCGCGACGTTGGACCACATCGTCCGCTGCGACGGGAGCTACCTGCGCCGCATCGTCGACGCGGCCGACAGGCCACTCGGCTGGGTCGACAGCGAGCCGGCGGCCGATCTCGAAGCGCTCGCCCGGTGGAACGCCGAGGCCGGCGAGCTGTGGGAGGTCCTGCTCACGCAGGAGATCGACGTCGAGCGGGTGATCGTCGTCGATGACAACACCCGCGGCACCCGGGTCGGCATCTTCCTCGCGCAGGCGATCAACCACGCCAACCACCACCGCGAGCAGGTCTGCGCAATCCTCACCGGCCTCGGCATCGAGCCACCGGACATCCAGGCGTGGGAGTACGCCTGGGCGACGCAGCGGATCTGGGACCTGGACGAGCAGCCCGCCTAGGCGCTCGCGACCGCGGCCGCCATGCCGGGCTCGTAGGAGCCACCGAGCTGGTTCAGCGTCACGGCGAGCCGGTTGGTCGCGTTGATCATCGCGATCAGCGTGACCAGGGCGATCAGCTGGTTCTCGTCGTAGTACTTGCCGGCCCGCGCCCAAGTGTCGTCCGAGACGCCGCCGGGGCGTTCGGACAGCCTGGTCGCCTCCTCGGTGAGTTCCAGCGCGGCCTGCTCCGCTTCGGTGAAGACCGTCGAGTGCCGCCAGCCGGCGACCAGATACAGCCGGGTCGCGGTCTCGCCGGCCGCCGCGGCCTCCTTGGCGTGCATGTCGATGCAGTTGCCGCAGCCGTTGATCTGGCTGGCCCGCAGCATCACGAGGTTCTGCAGTGTCTCCGGCAGGCCGGACTGTTGCAGCAGCCCGTGGACGCCCATCAGCCGCTTCGCCAGCTTGCCGCCGAACTCGTTCCGCATCAGGTCGATCCGGGGTTCCATCGTGGGTCCTCTCGGTGGGGGGGGGTGTACTGGACGAACACGAGATGCCCGCGACCCCCAGACCGTGACGGTCCGTCGACGTGACGAGCGCCATACCGCGGAGATGTCACAGGATCGGGCCGGCCGGCATCTGGTGGTTGTGATCCGTGCGGACGAAGGAGACCAGCCATGACCGGCACCGACCGGGCCACCGAGGCCTTCGTTGCCCATCGCAACCTGCTGTTCACCGTCGCCTACGAGCTGCTCGGCTCGGCCGCGGACGCCGAGGACGTCCTGCAGGAGACCTGGCTGCGTTGGGTCGGGGTCGATCTCGACACAGTGCAGGACCAGCGCGCGTACCTGGTCCGGATCGCCAGCCGTCAGGCACTGCAACGGCTGCGCACACTCGGCCGGCGCAAAGAGTCGTACGTCGGTCCGTGGCTGCCTGAGCCGTTGCTCACCGCGCCGGACGTGGCCGACGACGTCGAACTCGCCGACAGCGTCTCGATGGCGATGCTGCTGGTCCTCGAGACGCTGAAACCCACCGAACGGGCCGTTTTCGTGCTCCGCGATGTGTTCGGCCTGGAGTACGACGAGATCGCCGGTGCCGTCGACAAGACGTCCGAAGCCGTGCGCCAGATCGCGCACCGGGCCCGCTCGCACGTCGCAGCGCGCCGCCCCCGCGGCGTCGTCTCGGCCGACCAGACCCGCGAGGCGCTGGCCGCGTTCCAGCGCGCGGTGAACACCGGCGATTTGCAAGGTCTGGTCGACATCCTCGCCCCGGACGTGGTGCTGCTCGGCGACGGCGGCGGTGTCGTCCAGGCGCTGCCGCACCCGGTCGTCGGCGCCGACAAGGTCGCTCGTCTGCTCGCCCTCGGCCTGGAGCGCATGGCCGAAGGCACGATGGAGACGATCCAGGTGAACGGTCAGCCCGCGCTCGTCCTGCGGTTCACCGACGACGTCGACACCGTGACCGTGCTGCACGTCGAGAACGGCAAGGTCGCCGGCCTGTACGCCGTCCGCAACCCGGCCAAACTCTCCCACCTCGCCGAAGAAACCATGCTGACTCGCTAGCTGACGTCTGGACGTGTCATCAGCGGGTGTCGCAGATGCAGCTCGAGTTCGGGGGTGGTGAGCGGTACGGCGTTCCACGTCGCGGTCGCCGTACCGTCGCGAACCGCGAGACTATGTCGTCGCCGACGTTTCGCCTGGCACCCGCAGCGGGCGCGTTCGACGTGGTCATGTTCACCTACTGGCTGTCCCATGTCTCGACGATCGACTGGCTGCGTTCTGGGTAGGAGCTCGCGGTTGGGAACCACTGTCCCCTCGACCGCGAACCGGATGATCCGGGTCGTATCCGCAGTACCCAATGACTGAGTCGGGGCGGCTACTTCACCAGTGGGGCTGACTCCGGGACAGGGGTGACCGGTGCTCCCTTTGTGAGGAAGGTGACCAGGTTTTCGACGACCAGGTTGGCCATGGCTGTACGGGTGGGGACGGTGGCGGAGCCGACGTGGGGGAGGAGGACCGTGTTCGGGAGGGTGAGCAGGTCGGGGTGGACCTTCGGCTCGTGCTCGAAGACGTCCAGGCCGGCGGCGTGGATGGTGTTGGTACGGAGCGCGTCGACCAGCGCCTGCTCGTCGACCACGGTCCCGCGCGCGACGTTGATGACGATGCCTTCGGGACCGAGCGCCTTGAGTACGTCGGCGTCGACGAGGTGCCGCGTGCTGTCACCGCCGGGAATGACGATCATCAGGATGTCGACGTCCGCGGCCAGCTCGACGAGCGATGCGTAGTACTCGTACGGGACGTCCTTCGGGCTGCGGTTGTGGTACGCAACGCTGATCCCGAACGCCTGGACGCGGTCCGCGATCGCCTGACCGATCCGGCCCAGGCCGAGGATCCCCATCCGCCGTCCGCGCATCGTCGCGCGGGTCAGCGGGTACGGCCGGCCGTCGGCCCACTTGCCGTCGCGGAGGTACCGCTCCGCCTGCCCGAGTTCGCGCACCGTCATCAGCAGCAGACCGAGTGCGGTGTCGGCGACCTCGTCGTCCAGGACGCCTGGGGTGTTCGTGACCACGACGCCACGCTCGGCCGCGGCGGTCGCGTCGATCCGGTCGTACCCGACGCCGAAGCTGGCCACCAGCCGGACCGCGGGCAGTCGGTCGAGGTACGATCCGTCGATCGCTGTACCGCCGGTCGCGACGGCGACGATCTCGTCCCGGCGCGCCGCGAGTACGGCGTCCGGGTCGGCCTCCTCCCACAGCCGGATCAGCTCACAGTGACCCTCCAACCCGGGCGCGACCGCCTCGTGCATCGGTCCTGGCATCAGTACGACTGGTAGTCCCATGCCGCCATCCTTGTCGACGACCGCGGTGCGTGCCAGGAAGCCGCCCAGCATCTGGTCCGTCGCGGTCTGGTGCCCCGGCGGTCGCAGCGACGACGATCGGGGTGGGGAGGTCATCATGATCATCGACTGCGCTTACTACCGGGACGGACGCCGCCAGCACGTCGAGGCGATGTCGGTCGCGGACGCCGCCGCGGCCTGCCAGGCCGGCGGGTTCGTCTGGCTCGGCATGTTCGAGCCCAGCGCGGAGGAACTGGCCGAGGTTCGCGACAGCTTCGGCCTGCACGAGCTGGCCGTCGAGGACGCCCGCACGTTCCACCTCCGCCCCAAGGTCGAACCGTACGAGGGCGACATCCACCTGGTCATCCTCCGCACCGCGCGGTACGACGATGCGCGCGAGGAGGTCGACTTCGGTGAGGTCAGCGTGTTCGTCGGCCCGGCGTTCGTGATCACGGTCCGTCAAGGGGTCGCCAGCGACCTGCACGGTGCGCGGATCCGGCTCGAGCAGCGCCCCGAACTGCTGGAGTGCGGCACGAGTTCGGTGCTCTGGGCGATCCTCGACCAGGTCGTCGACGGGTACACGCCGGTCGTCGCGGAGCTCGAACGCGACATCGAAGAGGTCGAGCGGACCGTGTTCGCCGGTGCGGTCGCACCGACCGAACGGATCTACTTCCTGCGCCGCGAGGTCACCGATTTCTACCGAGCCGTCCATCCACTGCTGGCCGTGCTCGCAACGTTGGAGCGCGATGCCCGCGACACCGCACTGCTGCCGTACTTCCGGGACGTGCACGACCACTTGGTCCTGGTGAACGAGGAAGTAGCCGCTCAGCGCGACCTCTTGGCCACCGTCCTCGAAGCGAACATGGCGGTGATCGGCGTCGAGCAGACCAAGGTCAGCGTCCGGCAGAGCGCGACCATCGAACAGCTCACCATCCTCGCCACGGTTTTCCTGCCGCTGACGTTCGTCACCGGCTTCTTCGGCCAGAACTTCGGCTGGCTGGTCGAGCGCATCAGCGCCGAGTGGGACTTCCTCGTCTTCGGCATCGGTGGCCTGGTGGTGCCGTGCGCCGCCCTCGCCATCTGGTTCCACCGTCAACGAGCATCCCGCCGGACGACGCCGGGTCGTGCTGCACAGAAAGGAATCGGGTAGCGGCCGTCTCCTGGCCGCTTCCTTGGCCAGGCTGGCCTTATGACCAACACAGCAACGCTTTACGCGTACTTCGGGTACCGCGACGCGGTCGGGGCTCTTCGGTGGTTGGAGAAGGCGTTCGGGTTCGAGACGTCGATGGAGGTGCCGGACGGCAAGGGCGGCATCATGCATGCCGAAATGCGGTACGGCGGAGTCGCGTTCACGCTGTTCACCGACGAGGACGGCTACGACTGGCCGGCCCGCAAGGGGGACACGGTCGGGCACGGCCTGTACCTCGGGTTCGACACTCCGGACGAGGTCGACGCGATCTTCGCGAAGGCGACCGCGGCCGGCGCGGAAACTGTGTGGAAACCCGAGCTTTCCGAGTGGGGCAACTACCGCTGCCGGGTCGTCGACCCCGAAGGGTACGAGTGGACCTTCGGCACGCACCGCCCCGGCCAGTAGCCCGGATCCAAGGTACAGTCCGGAAACGTGGCGCCGCAGCTGATCGTTGTCCGAGGCAACTCAGGATCCGGGAAGAGTTCCGTGGTCGAGGCGATCCGTGAGCAGTACGGCCGCGGCATCGCGTACATCGAGCAGGACTACGTCCGCCGGACCGTCTTCCAGGAGCTCGCCGAGCCCGACGGCGCGAACATCGGCTTGATCGGGCAGATGGCCAGGTATGCTCTCGCTCGCGGATTCCACGCCGTGGTCGAGGGCATTCTGCCCACGGTCCGGTACGGCGGGATGCTCGCGAAGCTCGCCGGTGACTGCGGGGGGCACTTCTACTACTTGGACGTGTCGTTCGAGGAAACTGTGCGTCGACACGCCACGCGGGCGAAGGCGAATGCGTTTTCCGCCGCGGACCTGGCGGAGTGGTATTCACATCGGGATCTGCTGGAACGGCCGCAGGAGACGGTCATCGACGAGACCAGCTCGCTCGACGCGACCGTCCAGCAGATCCTCGACGACACCGGACTGGCTAGCTCGACCAGCCACCGAGATTGAGATCGGCGACGACGATCGGCTGTCCGGACGCCAGCGACTCGTTCGCGGCGATGCCCACCGCGACCGCGCGCACACCGTCGTGGACGTCGGCCGCGCGCCCGAGCGGATCATTGCCGGGGCCAACGAAGAGGTCCTGGTAGATCAGCTTGTCACCACCGCCGTGGCCGCCTTCGCCGCGCGGGATCTCGACCTCGACGGCCGTGGCCCAGTGCTTCTGCAGCACCAGCCGTTCGCCGTTCGCCCGCACGTCGCCGGCGATCACCTTGCCGGACGGGTAGCTCGGGTCGATCTGGTCGTCGACGACCGCGGCCCGCTCCACCACCTCGAGTTCGGCGCGACCGAGCGTGCCGTTGACCGACACCCGGTACCCCTCCCACGGCGAGTGTGCGTTCAGCGAGTAGCTCAGCCGCGCACCGTTGGCGTACTCGGCGATCACGGACATGTTGTCCTCGATCGTGATGCCGGGCGCGAACACGTCCTGGTCGCGCAGGTACCCGTCGTACTTCTCACTCTCGTAGTACAACTCCCGGTACGTGTCGTCCGCGCGCAGGTCGAGCAGCCACGGATCGTTGGCCGATCCATCGACAGTACCGCGGGTCGGTCGCTCAGCGAGACCTCGAGCTGCAGCGTTTTCCGAGCCGTAGAAGGCCAGCGCGCCGGACGCGAACACCCGCTTCGGTGCCGAGGCGATCCACCAGTTCACCAGGTCGAAGTGGTGGGACGCCTTGTGGATCAGCAGGCCGCCGGAGTTCTTCTTCTCGCGGTGCCAGCGGCGGAAGTAGTCGGCGCCGTGCCGGGTGTCGAGCACCCACTGGAACTCGACGCTGGTGACCTGCCCGATCTCGCCGTCCTGGATCAGCTGCCGCAGTGCGCTGTTCCGCGGTGAATAGCGGTAGTTGAACGTGACGACGACGGACTTGCCCGACTCGTTCATCGCGTCGACGATCTGCCGCGTCCCGTCGGCGTCGATGGTCAGCGGCTTCTCGACGATCACGTCGGCGCCGGCGCGCAGCAACCGCGACACGACCGCGGCGTGCGTGTAGTCCGGGCTGGTCACCACCACGCGGTCGACGCTCTGCTCCTTGACCATCCGCTCGAGGTCGTCCGCGCCGTACTCCGGAAGCTCGCTGCCGCCGAGGCTCGCGACGTACCGCTGGTGGAAGGCCAGCCGTCCCGGGTTCGGGTCCAGCAGGGCGACGAGTTCGGCCTGGTCGGGGTGGTCGGAGAGGATCGCGCGGATGTACGACTGCGCTCGTGAGCCGGTTCCGGCGACCGCGTAGCGTCTGGGCACGGTGAACTCCTTCTACTCGTGTAGACAGCTGACGCTAGCAACCGCTTTCCGCTCCGGTCAACCGTCGTACCATCACTGCATGCCCAAGGATCCGGTGACCCGCAACGACGTGGCCGAGTACGCCGGTGTGAGCACGGCGGTGGTCAGCTACGTCGTCAACGAGGGCCCGCGGAAAGTGGCGCCGGAAACCCGGGAGCGGGTGCTGGATGCGATCCGCGTACTCGGGTACCGGCCGAACGCGACCGCGCGGGCGCTCCGGATGGGGACCACGCGCACGCTTGGGCTGATCACCCCGGACGGCGGGAATCCGCTGTTCGCCGAGCTCGCCAAGGCGATCGACCGCGAGGCGGCGGCGCGCGGGTACGTCGTACTGCAGACGAGCGCCGACGGCGACCCGGTCACGGAGCGCGCGAAGATCACCGAGTTGCTCACCCGTCAGGTGAGCGCGCTGGTCCTGGTCGCGCCGACCGCGGATCCTTCATTCGACGACGTCGAGGTCCCGGTGATCGCGATCAACCGCGCGCTGCCGACCGTCAGCTCAGTGCGGCCGGCGTACCGCGAGGGCGCCCGGCTCGGCGTCGAACACCTGATCTCGCACGGCCATCGCAGGATCGGCCTGGTGATCGGCGGCGCCGGTCATCCCGAGCGCGAACTCGGCTGGCGGGACGCGCTGCAGGCGGCCGGGCTGCCGGATGGGCCGATCGCGCGTGCTGCGTTTTCCCGCGCGGGCGGATACCAGGCGGCGCAGACGCTCTTGCACGCCGAGCCGACGGCGATCTTCGCGAGCTCCGATCTGCAGGGGATCGGTGTGCTGCGAGCGCTTCACGAGGCGGGCGTGGACGTGCCGGGAGAGGTGGCGGTGGCGGCCTTCGACGGGACGCCGGAGACCGAGTACACCTGGCCGCCGCTGACCGTCGTCCGCCAGCCGGTCGAGCAGCTCGCGAGTGAAGCGGTTCAACGGGTGATCGACGGTGCCGACTCGACGGAGGCGCTGACCTTGCCGACCGAGTTGATCCTGCGCCGGTCCTGCGGCTGTTGAAGCGATCCGACTGAGGCGGTCCGACTGAGGTTGTTCGGCTGAAGCGGTTCGGCTGAAGCGTTCCGACTAAAGCGTTCCGACGTCCTCGAAGATCAGCGCGGTCCGGGTCGCGAGGACCTCGGGAATCGCCTGCAGCTTTTCCAGTACCAGGCGGCGCAGCCCCTCGTTGTCCGCCGCGCGGACCAGCAGGATCGCGTCGAAGTCGCCGCCGACCAGCGCCATGTGCTTGATTTCCGGAATTTCCTGCAGCTGTTTCCGGACCGTCCGCCACGAGCTCTGGCGGAGACTGAGCGTGACGTACGCCGACGTTCCGAGACCGAGTCGGAGCGGGTCGACGGTGACCGTGAAGCCGGTGATCACGCCGGTGTCGGTGAGTCGCTCCACCCGGGCGTAGGCGTTCGCCCGGGAGATGTGCACGGCGTCCGCGAGCGCCCGGATCGAGAGCCGTCCGTCCCGTCCGAGCGCCTCGATGATCTGCCGATCGATCTCGTCGAGCGCCGGCGCGACGACAATCTGTCCAGGCCCGGCCCGGTGGACCATCACGTCGTCGGACATTCGTACGACCTCCCCGCCTCAGGCGCTGACCAAATGTCTCCCAATAATTCCAGGTCTGGATCAAAATGGCCATCAGGGACGACGATGTGGCTACCGTCCGTCTCCCTGCGCTGGAGGGTTTCGTGAGCGAGCGAAGCGAGTTCACCGTCAAACACTGTCTACTTCGCGCCTCATCGGCGCCCGGAGCGAAGCGAGGACGCCGATGAGGCTCGTCGAGGAGCAGTTGCTCCCCTCCGCGGAGCCCGTCTGTCTGATCGATCAGTACGGCGTTCCGCAGCCTCACCCGTCGTACGAGCTGCCGTCCAGGGACGTGCTCGTCGACGGGTACACACAGTTGATCAAGGGCCGCCGGTTCAACGAGCAGGCGAGTGCCTTGGTCCGCCAGGGCCGGCTCGCGGTCTATCCGTCGTCGTACGGTCAGGAGGCTTGTCAGCTCGCCGCCACGATGGTGCTGCGCGAGGGCGACTGGCTGTTCCCGACGTACCGCGACTCGGTGTCGATCATGAGCCGCGGGGTCGACCCGATCGAGACGCTGACGCTGCTGCGCGGCGACTGGCACTCCGGGTACGACCCGTACGAGCACAAGGTCGCGCCGCAGGCGACGCCGCTCGCGACGCAGCTCCCGCACGCGGTCGGGGTCGCGCACGCGGCCCGGCTGAAGGGTGCGGACACGGTCGTGATGGCGCTCGTCGGCGACGGCGGGACCAGCGAGGGCGACTTCCACGAGGCGTTGAACTTCGCCGCGGTCTTCCAGGCGCCGGTGGTGTTCTTCATCCAGAACAACGAGTACGCCATCTCGGTGCCGCTGGCTCGGCAGACCGCGGCGCCGTCGCTGGCGCACAAGGGCATCGGGTACGGCATTCCGGGAGAACGGGCCGATGGCAACGATCTTGCCGGGTTGATCGCGCTGCTCGGACAGGCCGTCGAAAAGGCGCGATCGGGTGCCGGGCCACAGCTGATCGAGGCGCACACGTACCGCGTGCAGGCGCACACCAACGCCGACGACGCCTCCCGGTACCGGCAGGATTCCGAGGTCGCGCCCTGGCTGGAGCGCGATCCGATCCAGCGACTGACGACGTACCTCGAGGCCCAAGGATGGCTGGACGACGACGTGAAGCAGCGCGCCGAGGCCGGTGCCGTCGAGGTCGCGACGCGGCTGCGCGACGGGCTGATGCCGGAGCCGGAGGTCGATCCGGCCGATCTGTTCAGCTACCTGTACGCCGAGCAGACGCAGCAACTGCGCGAGCAGGCCGCGTTCCTGCGCGACGAACTCGCTCGTGAGGAGGCCTGATGACGCACACGAAGATCTCGATGGCGCAGGCGCTCAACCAAGCGCTGCGCGACGCGATGGCCGCCGACGAGACCGTGGTGATGTTCGGTGAGGACGTCGGCGCGCTCGGCGGCGTGTTCCGGATCACCGACGGGCTGACCGCCGAGTTCGGCGAGAACCGCTGCTTCGACACGCCGCTCGCCGAGGCGGGCATCGTCGGCATGGCAGCCGGGATGGCGATGAACGGGATGCGCCCGGTCGTCGAGATGCAGTTCGACGCGTTCGCCTACCCGGCGTTCGAGCAGGTCGTCTCGCACGTCGCCAAGATGCGCAACCGGACCCGCGGCCGGGTGTCGCTGCCGATGGTGATCCGCATCCCGTACGGCGGTGGCATCGGCGGTGTGGAGCACCACAGCGACTCGTCGGAGAGCTACTTCGCACACACGCCCGGTCTGACCGTGGTGACGCCGGCGACCGTGGCGGACGCGTACTCGTTGTTGCGCAAGGCAATCGAATTTCCGGACCCAGTCGTCTTCATGGAGCCGAAAAAGCTCTACTGGGCCAAGGAAGAGGTCGACCTCACCGAAGCGCAGCCGGAGATCGGGCAGGCGGTGGTCCGCCGCGCAGGCGCGGATGCGACGTTGATCGCCTACGGTCCGGCGGTTCCGGTGGCGATGGAGGCCGCCGAGGTGGCCGCATCCGAGGGGCGGCAGCTGTCTGTGGTCGATCTGCGGTCGGTGGTGCCGTTCGACGAGGAAACCGTGTGCGCAGCGGTACGACGGACCGGACGGGCCGTCGTCGTGGCCGAGGCGAGCGGGTTCGCGAGTGTGTCGTCGGAGATCGTTGCCCGGGTCAGCGAAAAGTGCTTCCACTCGCTGGCGGCGCCGGTTCGCCGGGTGACGGCGTTCGACATTCCGTTCCCGCCGCCGAAGCTGGAGAAGTATCAGCTGCCGAGTGTGGACCGGATCCTGGACGCGGTCGACGACCTGCAGTGGGAGGATTCGTGAACACGTTCCTGCTTCCTGACCTCGGTGAGGGTCTGACCGAGGCCGAGATCGTCCGGTGGCTGGTGAAGGTCGGCGACGTGGTCACCGTCGACACCCCGGTCGCGGAGGTCGAGACCGCGAAGTCGATCGTCGAACTGCCGTCGCCGTACGGCGGTGTGGTCGAGGAACTGCACGGCGACCCCGGGACGACGATCCCGGTCGGCAAGCCACTCATCACGATCGGCGACCCGTCCGGGGCGGCGTACCGGGAGGAGGAACGCGCCGGGTCGGGCAACGTCCTGGTCGGTTACGGCACCCAGTCCACCGGGTCGACCGGGCGGCGTCGCCGGCCGCGTTCGGCCCGGTCCGGAAACACGTCGGTACGAGGCGCAGGAAACTTTCCGGAAACTGCTTCGCCCGTGGTTCCGACGGCCGCCGCGCTGGATGCCGAGGCCGGGCGGCGGCGCGTGCCGTTGGTGGTTTCACCGCTGGTACGGCGGCTGGCCCGGGACGCCGAGGTGGACCTGCGCACGCTGACCGGATCCGGGCCGGACGGCCTGATCGTGCGCCGCGACGTCGAGGAAGCGATCGCGCGTCGTCTTCAGGGCGAACCGATTTCCCAGGTCACCGCCCAGTCGGCCACTGCCCAGCCGAGCCCCGCCCAGCCGAGCGCTGCCCAGCCGAGCCCCGCGGCCTCGTCCGTTGCCGCGAGTGCCGGGGCGGGTCTGGCGGAGGCGTCCTCGCGGACCGGGTTGCCGGAGTTGCGGCGTGCGCCGATGAGCGGTTTCCGGAAGGCGGTCGTCGCGACGCTGAGCCGGAGCCGGGCCGAGATCCCCGAGGCGACCACGTGGGTCGACGTGGACGCGACCGCCCTCGTCGACCTCCGCGCATCGTTGCGCACGGCATCGGACCCGGGGCCCGGCCTGCTCGCGCTGATGGCCCGCTTCGTCGTCGCCGGCCTGCTCAAGTACCCGGAACTCAACGGCTTCGTCGACACCGAGCGGGCGGAACTCGTCCAGTACGACGGCGTGAACCTCGGCCTCGCGACGCAGACCGACCGCGGTCTCGTCGTACCGGCCGTCGCCGGCGCCCACGCGCTGACGGCCCGCGGTCTGGACGCCGAGATCCGCCGCCTGACCGAGTCCGCGCGGCAGGGCGGGTTGACCCAGCACGAGCTGACCTGCGGCACGTTCACCCTCAACAACTACGGCACTTTCGGCGTCGACGGCAGCGCCGCGATCATCAACCACCCGCAGGTCGCGATCCTCGGCGTCGGCCGGATCATCGACCGTCCGTGGGTGGTCGACGGTGCCCTCACGGTCCGCAAGGTCACCCAACTGTCACTCGTGTTCGACCATCGCGTCTGCGACGGCGGGACGGCGGCCGGTTTCCTCCGGTTCGTCGCCGACGCCTTCGAGAACCCGGCGTCCGCGTTCGCGGATCTCTGAGATCCAGCGGTTTCCGGCGCGTGATCAGCCGCGCCGGAAACCGCAGGAAACTGCAGGAACGCAGGCAACTGCTGGAACGCAGGAGACTGCAGGAACGCAGGAAACTGCAGGAAACCGCAAGAGCCGTCGGCGCGCGGTCGCGGTGCGCCGCGCGGGAGCAGCCTTCCGTGCTAGGAGATCTGTCGTGGGCGCAAGCCGACCAGGATGAGCCGGAGGCCGGCGGCGAACCGAGCTTCCGGGCCCGCGTGACTGTTCCGATCCAGGTAGGCCGCGAGTTGCTCCTCGTCGAGACCCATCCGCCCGGCGGACTCCGACGCCCAGTGCGATCCGTCCAGTCCACTTCGCCGTACGACGGCAAGCCAGGCGGCATCGGCGACAGCCGAGCCGATCAGGTAGTGGAAGATCGCGGAAACCGCGGACACCAGGTGCGTTCCGCGGAAGCCTGCCATACGCAGAATGCTGTGCAGGCGTTCGGTCAGCGCCTGGTAGTTCGGGCCCAGACCGGCATGCGAGGCCAGCAATTCGCACGCCCACGGATGCTCGGACAACGCGCGATAGGTGGCCTGGACGACTGCGGTCACCTGCTCCCGCCAGTCGCCCTCGTCGGGCGTCGGCTCGAGCGCGGCCGCGAAGATCTCGTCGACGACCAGTTCCAGCAGGTCGTTCTTGTTGGCGATGCGCCAGTACAGCGCTGACGTTGCCGCGGTCCCCAGTTCGGCGGCCATCAGCCGCATCGAGAACGTCTCCAGCCCTTCGCGGTCCAGCACTTTGATCGCGGTCGCGACGATGTCGTCGCGGGTCAATGCGGCTCGGGTGGGCGCCGGTTCTTCGCGCAACCACACCGATCCCAGCACGCTCTTCCGATCCGCCTCACGCGCCACCCGGCGGAGCATAGCAATACAGCGTGTCAGATCCTAAAACACTGCTTTAGTAGCGCCCGGCAACTACTCACGGCTGCCCGAGATCAACTCTCGGTCTCGAAATGTAAGGACCCCGGCGCGTCGCGCGCGTTCGGCTTGCGTCGATCGTTGGCCGTCACCACAATGCCGAGGGTTGACGTTTCAGAGGGGGCCGGATCGAAGGCCGGATGAAACGACGCCTTCCGGTCGCTCGACCGGCATCGACAATGGGGAAAGCTTGTGAACAAGTCATCGACGAACGCGTCCCAGGGCGCGAAGAAGTCCCGCGTGGTCGGACTGCTGGGGGGAGCCGGCGCCCTGGCGCTCGCACTCGGCGGCCTGGCGCTCGCGACCGCCCCGTCCGCCTCGGCCAGCGGCGCGATCATCGACGGGAACCCGAACTGCGAGAACGTGATCCCAGGCTCGACCGAGATCAAGTTCGACCCGCCGACCCCGGGCTCCGACACCGCGGACGGCGTCACCGTCACCTGGAGCACGCGGACGCTGGACGGGGACGACCCCGATCACCCTGGTGACCAGTCCGGCGGTGAGGTGGTGGACTTCACGGCCGCTGGCGGCGTCGTGCTCGGAGCCCTGATGAAGGGCGGGCCGGCGGCGAACTTCTACGACTACCAGCCGACCGGGACCACGGCCGGCTCCGGCCTGCACACGCCGGTGAATTCCAACAACGGCAAGTTCTACGGCATCAGCCACGTGACGTTCTGCGTCAAGCAGGTCACGACTACGCCGACCCCGACGCCGAGCGACACCCCGTCGGAGACCCCGAGCGAGACTCCGTCGGAAACTCCGTCTGAGACGCCTTCCGAGACTCCCTCGGAAACTCCGTCCGAGACCCCGAGCGAAACTCCGTCCGAGACTCCCTCTGAGACGCCCAGCGAAACACCGTCGGAAACCCCGAGCGAGACTCCGTCGGAGACGCCGAGCGAGACGCCCTCCGAGACCCCGTCGGAGACTCCCTCCGAGACGCCGAGCGAGACCCCGTCGGAGACGCCCTCGGACACGCCGTCCGAGTCGCCGTCGGCCACTCCGTCCGGGACCCCGTCGGACAGCACCACGACCACGCCGCCCGCGGACGTGCCGACGAACATCGACGCCGGCCTGTCCGGCGGTACGCAGAACACTTCGGCGCTCTCGAGCAGCCAGGGTGTCGGCGGCATCGCGCTGCTGTGCCTCGGCGCGGCACTGCTGATCGCCGGTGGCGCGAAGACACTGCAGCGTCGGGGCCAGCACTCTGCCTGACGCCACGCCGAAACGCCGCCGTCCAGGCCGCGCACGCCCCTCCTGGTGGGCGATCGCGGCCTGGACAGCCGGCGTTGCACTTCTGGTGACCGGCGCCTATCTGCAGTTCAGGCCCAAGGACAGTGAGGAGCCATCGCAGGCCGGTAGCTCGCCGTCCACACGTCCGACCAGCGCCGCCACCGCGCCGAACCAGCCCTCCACGACCGCCCCACCGCCGTCGCAGCCGTCAGGTTCGCCGCAGTCCACCACGCAGTCCATCACGCCGTCCCAGCAGCAGAGCGCCCCGCCGCGTGAGATCCGCAGTACTGCGCGTCCGCAGGCCGGCGACCCGATCAAGCTGTCCGTGCCGCGGCTGGGCATCTCTGCGCGCGTGCTGAGCATCCGCGCGCGCGGCGGAACGCTGGTACCGCCGTCGAATCCCCTCCTCGTCGGCTGGTGGTCCGACGGCGCCAGACCGGGCGCTGCCAAGGGATCCGCGATCATCACCGGCCACACGGTGCACACCGGCGGCGGTGCCTTTGACGACCTCGACCAGTTGAAGGAAGGCGACGCGGTCGCGGTCACCACGCGGCGTGGTGCGATCAGCTACGTGGTCACGTCGGTCACCGTGTACCGCAAGAAGACGCTGGCGAAGCAGGCGACCAAGCTGTTCGACCAGACCGTCCCCGGCCGCCTTGTTCTGGTGACCTGTGAGGACTGGGACGGTACCGGCTACCTCAGCAACGCGGTGGTCGTCGCCGTCCCCAAGCCCTGACGCAGCCGGGCCTACGTCAGGCAGCCGGGCCCACGTCGGGCAGTCAGGCCACGTTGAACGCGTCCGGATCCGGGCCGGTCCGCTCACCGCGGTCCAGCGCGCCGATCGAGGCGAGGTCGTGGTCGGTCAGTGTGAAGTCGAAGACGTCGAGGTTCTCGCGAATGCGGGACGGCGTGACGGACTTCGGGATCACGATGTTGCCGAGCTGCAGATGCCACCGCAGCACGATCTGCGCGGGAGTGCGCTCGTACAGCTTGGCGAGCCCCTCGATCACCGGCTCTGACAACAGTGTCCCGCCCTTCGCCAGCGGGCTCCACGCCTCGGTGCGGATGCCGAAGTCGCGGCCGTAGGCACGTACCGCGTTCTGCTGCAGGTACGGGTGCAGCTCGACCTGGTTGACCGCCGGCGTGATGCCGGACAGCCGGTCCAGGTGGTCGGGCTGGAAGTTGGAGACACCGATCGCCCGCACGCGTGCGTCGGCGTACAGCTTCTCCAGTGCGCGCCAGGTGTCGGCGTACAGGTCACGTGCCGGGGTAGGCCAGTGGATGAGGTACAGGTCCAGGTACTCCAGACCCAGCAGCGACAGACTCTGGTCAAAGGCGCGCAGCGTGGCGTCGTAGCCCTGGTCCGCGTTCCACAGCTTGGTGGTGATGAACAGGTCGCTGCGCTCGATACCGGACGCGGCGATCGCCTGACCGACACCGGCCTCGTTCTGGTACGCCGCCGCGGTGTCGATGCTGCGGTACCCGGCCTCGAGCGCATGCGTCACAGCGGTGGCTGTTTCGTCGTTCGGGACCTGGAAGACGCCGTACCCGAGTTGGGGCATCTCGACGCCGTTGTTGAGCTTCACGGTGGGGATCATCAGTGGCTTCCTTCAAGAACAAGTGCGGGCACCTGCTGGGAGTTGCGGCGGTCCAGCAGGCCGGAAAGGAGTGCGACAAGCAGACCGGTGATCGCCAGCGCCGCGCCGACCCAGTTGGGCGCGGTGTAGCCGAGTCCGTGCTCGATGGTGAGCCCGCCGAGATAGGCGCCCGCTGCGTTGCCCAGGTTGAACGCTGCGATGTTGGCCGCGGACGCCAGCGCCGGAGCGCCCTTCGCCTTGTCCATGACGCGCTTCTGCAGCGGAGCGACCGTGGCGAACCCAGCAGCACCGAAGAGTGCGATCGTCACCGCAGACGGGAGCTTGGCGTGCGCCGTGAACACGAAGACGACCAGCACTGCGGCTAGTAGTGCCAGGATGAGGTACAGGCTCGGCATCAGCGACCGGTCCGCTGCCTTACCTCCCAGCAGGTTGCCCACGACGAGTCCGCCGCCGAAGAGGACCAGTAACCAGGTCACTGCGCCCGCAGAAAAGCCAGCGACCTCCGTCATCATCGGTGCGATGTAGGTGAACGACGCGAACACGCCGGCGAACCCCAGCGCAGTCATGGCGAGTGCTAGCCACACCTGCAGGTTCTTGAACACCGCCAGCTCACCACGCAGCCCCGGGCCCTCGGTGGTGTCCTGCCGCGGCACCAGGAAGAGGATGCCGAGCAGTCCGACCACGCCGAGCGCGGTCACCGCCCAGAACGTCGATCGCCACCCGAACTGCTGACCGAGCGCGGTCCCGCCGGGTACGCCGAGCACGTTGGCCACTGTCAGGCCGGTGAACATCAGGGCGATCGCACTTGCCTGCTTCGCCTTCGGTACGAGCGACGCGGCGACCACGGACCCGACGCCGAAGAACGCACCGTGCGACAGCGCCGCCACGATCCGTCCGGTCATCAGGACGCCGTACGACGGTGCCAGCGCGGAGACCAGGTTGCCGGCGATGAAGACGCCCATCAGTGCGAGCAGCACGGTCTTGCGGGAGACCTTGGAGCCGATCGCGGTGAGCAGCGGGGCGCCGACCACGACGCCCAGCGCGTAGCCGGAGATGAGCAGACCGGCGGACGGGATGCTGACGCCGAAGTCGGTGGCGACCTCGGGCAGCAGCCCCATGATGACGAACTCGGTGGTTCCGATCCCGAACGCACCGATCGCGAGCGCGAGCAAAGCCGCGGGCATGGGTTTCTGTTCTCCTCAAATGTAGTCTTATGACTGTTACCGGCGTGCGCGATAGTTGCATACGCGGGCTATTGCACAAGCGCTATGATTGCGCATGCATGGACAGAGTTCAAGTGGAGGAGCCGTGGGACTACCGGACGACGCCGCTGAGGCGCGGGCGCAAGGCTGGCGAACCCTGGCGGCCCTGCACGCCCGGATCGAGGACGAGCTCGAGCGTGCGCTGCAGAAGAAGCACGGGCTGTCCGTGAGCGAGTACAGCGTGCTCGACGTACTGGCGCGGCAGGACGACTACCACCTGCGGATGAATCAGCTGTCGAACGCGGTGGTGCTCAGCCAGTCCGCCACAACGCGCCTGGTGAACCGGCTGGAGGACCGCAAGCTGCTGCAGCGGTACCTGTGTCCGACGGACCGGCGCGGCATCTACACCGAGGTCACCGAGGCCGGCCGTGAGCTGTTGGCGCAGGCGCAGCCGACGCACGACGCCGTACTGACGTCTGCGCTGACGCAGGCCGCCGAGCTACCTGAGCTGGCGCCACTGGTCGACGCCCTGGGGAAACTCCCGCTGAAGGTGTGACATGGCGCGCCGCTACGACAACCGCAAGCTGTACGTCCTGTTGATGGGCAGCTGCCTGACGCTCATCATCCTGGCCTGGTTCGTCGTTCGGCTCTTCTCCGTCCCGGCGGCGATCGCGATGAGCGCGGTGGCCGCCGTACTGCCTCCTGCTGCCGTTATCGTCGCCAACTGGGGCGAGGACAAGCGCTGACGTTCCGCGTCAGGCGCGCGCGAGCACGTCGATGAAGGCCGCTGCCAGTGGGTCTGGTTCGCCGCGCGTGTACGCCGTGAGCGTCCGCCGTACCGCGGGCTTCGGATGCAGCACGTGACCGTCGAAGTCCTTCGGGACGATGTTGTCGGGCACCAGCGCAGGTCCGAGACCGGCCGACGCGAGAGCCGGCGCGGCCGCAGTCTGCTCGGTCCGTACGGCGATGCGCGGCTCGAAACCGGCCTGCGCGCACGCGTGGTCGAGGACGTCCGCGAGGCCGTGGCCGGGCGCGTAATGGACCCAGGCGCGATCGGCCAGGTCCTGCAGCTTGATCGTGTCGCCGGTCGCGGCGGGATCGTCGGCGGCCACCACGACGACCAGCTCCTCGGTGCCGAGTACGCGGGTCACGCCGGACCAGTTCGCGGGCTCGGGGCCGACGGCGAGATCGGCCTCGCCGGAGTTCATCGCGTCGACGAGCTCGTCGGTATGGCGATGCTCGAACAGGCGGATACCGACGTTCGGACGGGTCCTTCGCCACTCGCGCAATGCCGCGGGCAGGACGCCCAGCGTGATCGAGTACAACGTCGCGATCTGCAGCTCGCCGACTTCGAGCCCGGCGGCCTGCCGAGCGGCGCAGCGGGCGCGTTCGGCGTCGGCTAGGGCAGCGCGGGCGTGCGGCAGCATCGCACGACCCGTCGGCGTCAGGCGGACGCTGCGGGGGAGCCGCTCGAGCAGCGGTCCGCCCGCGGAACGTTCGAGGGTACGGATCTGGTGGGAGAGCGCCGGCTGCGTGACGTGCAGGAGCTCGGCGGCCTTCGTGAACGACCCCTGATCGATCACGGTGACGAGGTACTCGAGCTGCCGCAGGGTTGCCATGACGTCAGTTTATGATCTCGGTGAAAACTATGCGTTGGTGTTATCCGTGCAGGTCAGCGAGGCTGTAGGCATGGGAAACGTTGCATTGGTGGTCGGTGCCCGGGGTGTGATCGGGACGAATCTGGTCGAGCATCTGGCGTCGCTGCCCGAGTGGCGCGTGATCGGGTTGTCGCGGCGCGGCGGTACCGACGTACCTGGGCGGGTGCATCATGTCGCCGTCGATCTGCTGAATCCGGACGACACCCGCGACAGGCTGTCCGGGTTGACCGACGTGACGCATGTCTTCTACGTCGCGTACCAGGATCGTCCGACCTGGGCCGAGCTCGTCGCGCCGAATCTCGCGATGCTGGTCAACGTCGTCGATGCGATCGAGCCGGTCGCGCGCGGGCTGCGGCACGTCAGCCTGATGCAGGGGTACAAGGTGTACGGCGCGCACCTCGGACCGTTCAAGACGCCCGCGCGTGAAGACGATCCGCCGCATCTGCCGCCCGAGTTCAACGTCGACCAGCAGCAGTTCCTCGAGGAGCGGCAGCAGGGCAAGGCATGGACGTGGTCGGCGTTGCGGCCGTCCGTCGTCGGCGGATCGGCGCTCGGCAACCCGATGAACCTCGCGGTCGCGATCGCTGTGTACGCGTCGCTGTCCAAGGAACTCGGTGTACCGCTGCGGTTCCCAGGCAAGCCCGGTGCGTACCACTCGCTGCTGGAGCTGACCGACGCCGGGTTGTTGGCGAAGGCAACGGTCTGGGCGGCGACCGCACCGGCCGCGGCGAACCAGGCGTTCAACATCACGAACGGCGACCTGTTCCGGTGGAACGAGCTGTGGCCCAAGCTCGCGGCGTGGTTCGAGCTCGAGGTCGCGCCGCCGTTGCAGATGTCCTTGCAGGACGTGATGGCCGACAAGGAACCGGTGTGGAAACAGCTCCAGGCGACGCACGGCCTGGCCGCGACCTCCTTCGCCGAGGTGTCGTCGTGGCCGTTCGCCGACTTCGTGTTCGGGTGGGACTACGACTTCTTCGCGGACGCGTCGAAGTCGCGGCGGGCGGGGTTCCACGAGTACGTCGACACCGAGCAGATGTTCTACCGGATCTTCGCCGACCTGCGGCGGCGGCGCGTCATCCCGTGATCCTGCCTCGTCGGTCTGCTGTGGCGGCCCGGTTCGCGGTTTCGACCGGGTTGACCAGGCCGGGGCGGTCGCCGGATGTGGCATGCTCCGGGCTGTGACGGCGATGGGTGCGGGCAAGCTGCTGGGAACGAACCTGCGGGCGCGGCGGGACGAACAAGGCATCTCGCTGTCCGAGCTCGCCCGGCGCTCCGGGATCGCGAAGGGCACGTTGTCGCAGCTCGAGTCGGGCGCGGGCAACCCCACGATCGAGACTGTGTTCAGTTTGTCGAACGCTCTCGGGGTGCCCGTGTCGGCGCTGCTGGCCGAGTCGCCGGCGGCGGACCTGGTCGTCGTCCGGTCCGCGGACGTCGACGTACTGTCGGGTGACGCGATCGACCTGCGGATGCTGCGGCGGCTCGAGCATCCGGGTGGGCTGTTCGAGATCTACAACCAGGAAATCCGGCCGGACGCGGTGCAGCAGTCCGACGGGCATCCGGGGACCGAGCACCACATCGTTCTCGACGGGTCGCTGCGGATCAATGCCCTTGGCCGGACAGTGGAACTCGGGCCGGGCGACTACCTGGCGTTTCGGGCGGCGGGGTCGCATTCGTACGAGGCGGTGGACGGGGTGGTGCGGTCGGTTCTGCTGCTCGAGTACCCCCCGGACGTGTATCCGTCGGCGGCGGGTGGGCCGCACTTGCCCGGGTAGGTTGGGGGGTGTTTCCGGCCCGGCTCCGGCTGGGATCCGGGCTGGGTTCCGGTTCAGGTCCGGATGAGGTCCGGGTGGGTTCCGGTTGGGTGCATTGACCGGTCGGTGGCAGCGCGCGTACGCTCGATATCGTTCATTTTAGCGAACGACTGCCGAGGAGGTCCGTCATGCGCCGGTCCGCGACACCCGATGTGGTGGTGGTCGGCGCGGGCATGGTCGGGGCGGCATGCGCGGAGGCGTTGTCGGCGGCCGGGGTGCGGGTCCTGGTCGTCGATCGGGACGGTCCGGCCGCGGGGACGACGGCGTCCGGTGAGGGCAACGTCCTGGTCTCGGACAAAGAGCCGGGGCCGGAGCTTGAGCTCGCCGTCGCGTCCAGGGCCGAGTGGGAGGTCGTGCGCGAGCGACTGCCCGAGCGGGTCGCCGATGTGGAGTGGGAGGCCAAGGGCGGCGTGGTCGTCGCGACCGGAGATCCGGAGCCGCTTCGGGCGTTCGCAGCCAAGCAGCGCGCGGCCGGAGTGGTCGCGCGGGTGATCTCGCCTGCGGAGGTGTTCGAGCTCGAGCCGCTGCTCACGCCACGGGTGACGGTCGGCGTGCACTACCCGGACGATGCGCAGGTGCAGCCGGTGCTGGCGGCGACTGCTTTGCTGACGGCCGTTCGTGAGCGCGGCGGCGAGGTCAGATCGGGGGTCACCGCGCTCGGAGTGCGTAAATCGCGTGGCCGGGTCGTCGGTCTCGACACATCGGACGGTGACATCGCGTGCGGCGCGGTGCTGAATGCATGCGGTCCGTGGGCCGGCGCGTTCGCAGCAGCGGCCGATGCGCCGATTCAGGTGCTGCCCAGGCGCGGGATGATTCTTGTGACGGCGCCGCTGCCGGAGTGCGTGCGGCACAAGGTGTACGACGCGGACTACGTCGGCGCGGTCGGTAGTGGTGATGCCGAGCTGCAGACGTCGACCGTGGTCGAGTCCACCCGCGCCGGGACGGTGCTGATCGGGTCGAGCCGGGAGCGGATCGGGTTCGACGAGACGGTCCGGGTCCGGGTGCTGCAGGAGCTGGCGCGCAAGGCGGTCGGCCTGTTCCCATTCCTCGGCGACGTCCCGGTGATGCGGACGTACGGCGGCTTCCGCCCGTACGCTCCGGACCATCTCCCGGTCATCGGCGAAGACCCTCGCATCCAAGGCCTGTGGCACGCCACCGGTCACGAAGGCGCCGGCATCGGACTGGCCCCAGCCACCGGTCGCCTCATCACCGAACAGTTCCTGGGCCTCGCGCCCCATCTCGACCCGACACCGTTCCGCATCGACCGCCCATCGGTGATCGCCGCATGACCACCTCAACAGCCCCACGCCCACAACCGGTCTCGCAGTCCTCGCAGTGCTTGCGTACGGCGTCGGCGACGGGTGCTTGCTGCTCGCGGGAGCCTTCGAAGCGGGAGACGTTGTGACCGGATACCTTCGCTCACGCTCCGACGACCCAGCCGAGGTAGGAACACCGCCAACGGTGGAGGTCACCGTCGACGGCCGGCCCGTCACGGCACGCGCCGGCCAGACGGTCGCTGCCGTGCTCCTCGCCAACGGCCGAGACACCTGGCGCACCACGCGTCTCCACAACCGCCCGCGCGGAGTCTTCTGTGGCATCGGCGCCTGCCAGGACTGTCTTGTCACCGTCAACGGCCTCCCCGACATTCGCGCCTGCCAACGCACCATTACCCCCGGCGACACCATCACCACGCAGCCGGGCGCGGTGCTCCCCACGGCGTCCAGCTCAACTGGACTCCCCGCCGCCGCACCGCCGCTGACGTGTGAGGTGGTGGTTGTGGGTGCAGGACCGGCGGGGATCGCCGCGGCTGTCGCGGCTGCGGATGCTGGGGCCGAGGTGCTGGTGGTGGACAGCGGACGGTCGGTCGGAGGGCAGTACAACCGGCAACTCCCGGAGGAGTTCGCCGCGCAGCGGCCCGACCGGCTGCAGCACGAGTGGCGAGCCTTCGTCACCCAGCGAGACCGCCTGCACAACCACCCGCGCATCACCCACCTCCCGGAGACCTCCGTCTGGGCGGTCGAGGGATACCGCCTCTGGGCGCACACCGGCTCCGCGGATGCCAACGGCCGCCGACCGTTCGCGATCGACGCGAAGTCGATCGTGCTCGCCGCGGGCGCGTTCGACCGCGTTCTGCCGTTCCCCGGCTGGGATCTCCCCGGCGTCTACACCGCAGGCGCCGCCCAGGCCCTCGCGAAGGGCCAGCGCATCGCCGTCGGCCGCCGCGTCCTTGTCGCCGGCACGGGTCCGTTCCTGCTCCCGGTCGCCGAGTCACTCCTCGGCGTCGGCGCCGAAGTCGCCGAGCTCCTCGAAGCCAATCAACTGTCCACGGTCCGCAAAGGCTGGGCGATCGATCCATTGGTTGCCTCCAGCAAGCTCCGCGAGGCCGCGGCGTACGGCGTGCTGCTGGCTCGCCACCGCATTCCCCTCCGCCACGGCTGGACCGTCATCGCGGCCCACGGCGCCGACCATGTCGAGGCCGCAACGATCGCCCGCCTGGACCGCGACTGGCGACCGATCCGCGGCACCGAGCGCCGCATCGACGTCGACGCGATCTGCGTGGGCTTCGGCTTCACCGCGAACCTCGAGCTCGCCGTCTCCGCCGGCTGCACCATCTCCACCGGTCCGGACGGCGGCCCAGCGGCGACCGTCGACGCCGACCAGCAAACAAGCACACCAGGCGTCTTCGCAGCCGGCGAACTCACCGGCATCGGCGGCGCCGCCCTGTCCGCAGCCGAAGGCACCCTCGCCGGCATCAACGCTGCCCACTCCGCGCGCGGTACGTCGGTGTCGACCGGCCACGCCTCCGCCCGGACAGCTGTCGAGCGAGGCAGACGGTTCGCCACCGCGCTCGCCCGTGCCTACCCGATCCGCGACGGCTGGAAGAGCTGGAGTGCCGCGGACACCCTGATCTGCCGCTGCGAGGAAGTAACGCGCGGCCAGCTCGAGTCCGCTGCGGACGACCGCGGCCTCGGCAACGGCCGGGCACTGCGTCTGAGCAGTCGCGCCGGGCTCGGAATGTGTCAGGGTCGCGTGTGCTCGCGCACCGTGGCCGCGCTCCTCGCGCAGCCGGGCGAAGTCCCGGACGTCAGCATGAAACGACCGATCGCCGTACCAGTGAGGCTGCGCGATCTGGCGGCGGCCGAGGTCGCGCCATCACCGGAAACCAGGGAGGAATCATGAGCGAGAAATTGGACGGCGTGATCGTCGCGACCGCACTGCCGTATGCCGAGGACGCGTCGGCGCCCGCGGGGCTGCGCCCGGATCTCGACAAGTACGCCGAGCACTGCCGGTGGCTGATCGACAACGGGTGCCGTGGTGTCGGGCCGAACGGTTCGCTCGGTGAGTACTCATCGCTCACCGACGACGAGCGCCGTGCCGTGGCGAAGACTGCGATCGACGCAGTCGGCGACGACGGTGTCGTGGTCGTCGGTGTGCACGGCGTCGGGTCGCACCAGGCCCGCGCCTGGGCGGAGAAGGCCGCCGAGGACGGCGCGGACGGTGTGCTCTGCCTCCCGCCGACCATGTACCGGGCGAACCGCGGCGAGGTGATCGCGCACTTCACCGAGGTCGCCAAGGCCGGCCTGCCGGTGATGGTCTACAACAACCCGCTCGACACCAAGGTCGACCTGACGCCGGACCTGCTCGCCGAGATCGCGCAGATCGACAACATCGTCGCGGTGAAGGAGTTCTCCGGGGACGTCCGCCGGATCCTCGAGATCCGCGAGCTGGCGCCGGACCTGGCCGTGATCGCCGGTGCCGACGACCTCACGCTGGAGGCGCTGCTGATGGGCGCGACCGGCTGGTTCGCCGGCTTCCCGAATGTCTTCCCGGCCGAATCGGTCCGGTTGTTCGAGCTCGGTACGCAAGGCAAGCTGGAGGAGGCGCGGGCGCTGTACGAGCCGCTGGTCGCCGCGTTCCGCTGGGATTCGCGCACCGAGTTCGTCCAGGCGATCAAGTACGGCATGGACTACGTCGGCCGGTACGGCGGTCCGTGCCGGCCGCCGCGCGGACCGCTCGTCCCCGAGCACCTGGCGCAGCTGGAGCAGGACATGAAGAAGGCCGTGGAGTCCTTGGCATGAGGCCTGGGATGCGGGTTGAACAGGAGCTCATGGTGAGGCAGGAGCTGGGGCGCGGATGAGATCAGTACGCACGATCAGCGCCATCGACTCGCACACCGAGGGGATGCCGACCCGCGTCGTCACCGGCGGGGTCGGCGTGGTCCCGGGCGCAACGATGGCGGAGCGCCGCGAGTACTTCATGAAGCACCTGGACGACCTGCGGCTGTTCCTGATGAACGAGCCACGCGGTCACGCCGCGATGAGCGGCGCGATCCTGCAGCCGCCGACCCGCTCGGACGCGGACTGGGGCGTGCTGTACATCGAGGTTTCCGGCTGCCTGCCGATGTGCGGTCACGGGACGATCGGCGTCGCCACGGTGCTGGTCGAGTCCGGCATGGTCGAGGTGACCGAGCCACACACGGTGGTCCGGCTCGACACCCCGGCCGGCCTGGTCGTCGTCGACGTTGCCGTGAGCAACGGTCGCGCCGAGCACGTGACGTTGCGGAACGTCGCGTCGTACTCCCATGCCCTGGACGCCACGGTTGACGTACCGGGACTGGGCAAGGTCACCTACGACCTGGCGTACGGCGGGAACTACTACGCGATCCTGCCGCTCGACCAGCTCGGCATCCCGTTCGACCGCGCGGAGAAGGACCGCATCCTCAAGGCCGGGCTCGACATCATGGACGCCATCAACGCCACCGACCGCCCGGTGCACCCACTCGACCCGGGCATCAACGGGTGCAAGCACGTCCAGTTCACCGCACCGGGTACAGACGGCGCCGACTCGCGCAACGCGATGGCCATCCACCCCGGCTGGTTCGACCGTTCCCCCTGCGGCACCGGTACGTCGGCCCGGATGGCACAACTTCACGCCCGCGGCGAACTCGCGCTCAACACCGACTTCGTCAACGAATCCTTCATCGGCACCCGCTTCACCGGCCGCCTGATCGAGGAAACCACCGTAGGTCCGCACCCCGCCGTCATCCCTACCGTCACCGGCCGAGCCTGGATCACCGGCACCGCCAACTACCTCCTCGACCCCGACGACCCCTTCCCCACCGGCTTCGTCCTCTAACTCCACCCCCTCGCGGAGCCACGCGTAGCCAGCGGCCGGCGCGAAGGGGGCCAGTTCTGGTGCGTGTGCACAAGCAGCGGTGGGGTTGAACAGGTTATTGCCTGTTCAACCCCACCGTTGCCCGGCGTTTGCCCGCGCCAACGAGCGCGCGCACAACCCGCCCCGCGCAGGTACTGCCGCGCGGGAGGACCTTCGCCTGTACACCGCACGCGGCCCGGCGGAGGTGAGCACTTCTCGGGGGTGTGCACAGGCACCGGTGGGGTTGAACAGGTAATGACAGGTGCACCGCCACCGGTTCTTGTTCACACCCCCGACGGGTGGCTCCGATGGTCGCACCGTGCATCAGGCGCGGGTTTGTGACAGCGCGTTCGCGACTGCCGCGCTTCTGCCGCTGCCCGCGCGCGACCTCGGCATGGGACGCGGCGTACGCCGACGCCTGCCGCTGAACCCGCGGGAGCGGCCAGCACCGGGGTAGCCCGACAGGTCATGTCCCAGGAACCCGACAGGTGATGTCGCAGGAACCCGACCGGTCATGTCCCGGGAAATGGTGGGCTTGAACAGGTAATAACGGGTGCACGCCCACCCCTTCCTGTTCACGCCCCCGACAGGTGGCGCTGCGGGGCGGGGGAGTTAGCGGTGGAGTTGGGATTGCCAGTTTTCGGGGACTTTGCCGCCGGGGACCGGTTGGGTTTCGGGGTGCGAGGCGGGTGGGGCGAGGTCGGGGCCGTCGTAGTACTGGGATTCGCCGTAGTGCCAGAACCAGTCCTCGCCCGGTTCGAAGCTGCGGACGATCTGGTGGCCGGTTTCGGCGGCGTGGGCGGATGCGTGCTGGGCGGGGGAGGAGTCGCAGCATCCGACGTGCCCGCACTGTGCGCAGCGCCGGAGGTGGAACCACCATCCGCCGAGCTCCAGGCACTCCGCACATCCGGTGCCGCTGGGAGGAACTGAGGGGTCGATGCCAGGTGTTCCGGAGCTCTCCGTCATACCCCACATCCTCGACCCGCCCACGCCCCACCCACAACACCCGTTCCACCCACGCCCGGTCGCCAACACTCAGCGGTACGGCGATCCGCCCGCATCGGCTCGCTGCCATCTCCAGTCCACCCAGCGACGGGCCGCTGGATGCCAGGTGATCCGGCGGCCTGCGGCATTGGGCCTGCCGACGGCACCAGGTTCACACGGCGGCCGATCGCCCGAGCCCAGACGTGCGGCGTCCTGCGGCGATCGCGGCGTTCGCCTGCTGAAACCACAATTCCACCTGGGGCCGGCGGTGAAGACCCGCTGTGGTGTGGCGGTTACTCCGGCCAGGGGGAGTTCTTGACGACCTCTACGAAGTTGGTGGGGTGGAAGGTGGGGTCGTGGTGCTGGAGGACGTCGGCTTTGACGTTGCCGAAGGTGGTGGCGGGGCGGGCTACGAGGCCTTCGGTGAAGGCGGCGAGGATGCGGGTCTTGAAGTCGGGGCGGGGGTGGGCGGTGGTGACGGCGGTGCGTTCGGTGGCGGTGATCGCGTCGTACCCGATGCCGAGGACGTCGAGTTCGACGCCGCGGGTGACGAGGGCGACTTCGGGGGACATGTGCAGCGGGATCTCCGGAGTGGTGTGCAGGGCGATCGCGGTCCAGACGCGGTCGGCGGCGTCGCCGGTGATGCCGTGGTTGTGCAGGAAACGGCGGGCCTCGTCGGCGCCGTCGAGTTCGAAGCGTTGGTCGGTACGGCGGTAGCGCTCGGTGAGGCCGAGGTCGTGGAACATCGCGCCGATGTAAAGGAGTTCGGCGTCGTAGGTGAGGTCGCGGCCGCGCAGTGCGCCGAAGAGGAAGACGCGGCGGGAGTGGTCGAACAGCAGGGGTGAGGCGGCGTCCCGGACGACTTCGGTGGCTTCCCGGGCGAGGGCGCTGTCGGGGATCCGGATGCCGGCGATGGATTCGGTCATGGCTCCAGCGTCGCGTCGCCGGATACGCTGGCGCCATGTCCAGATTGCCACGTGAACCACAGATTCGGACACAGGTTCGGGCACGGCGGATCGGGTTCGTCGTGTACGACGGTGTGACGCTCCTCGACGTGACCGGCCCACTCGAGGTGCTCCACCAGGCGAACGTGGTAGGCGATGCGCCGCGGTACGAGACCACGCTGGTCAGTGCGGACGGCGGGCAGGTCACCGCGGCGTCCGGACTGGTGTTGGGAGGAACGCGCAGACCCGAGGACATCGCCGAAGTGGACACGGTGATCGTGGCTGGTGCCGATCACCTCGTCGGTGGGGTGCCGGGCGAGGTGCTCTCGGTGACGGCAGCACTCGCGGACCGGGCTGGGTGTGTGGCGTCGGTGTGCAGTGGGGCGTTCGTGCTGGCGGCACTCGGCTTCCTGGACGGGCGGCGAGCGACGACGCATTGGCGGCATGCGGCGGCGTTGGCGCGGCAGTACCCCAAGGTGGACGTCGTACCGGACGCGTTGCATGTCACCGACGGGCGCTACCTGACGTCTGCCGGGATCAGTGCCGGCATCGATCTGACGCTCGCGTTGGTCGAAGCGGATCATGGCGTCGAGACGGCCCGGGCTGTGGCGCGAGAGTTGGTGGTGTTCATGCAGCGGCCGGGTGGTCAGTCGCAGTTCTCGACCGCGATGGCGACTCCGCCGCCGCGGACCGAAACGCTCAAGGCGATCACGGACACCGTCCTGGCCGACCCGGCGGGGGACCACAGCCTGACGAACCTTGCTGCTGCGGCCGCGATGAGCCCGCGGCATCTGACGCGGGTGTTCCACAGTGAGTTCAAGACGACCCCGAGCCGGTGGGTCGAACGCGTGCGGCTGGACCGTGCGCAGCAACTCCTGCTCGACGGGCACAGCATCACGACGACGGCGCGGCTGAGCGGGCTCGGCAGTGACGAGACGTTGCGGCGAGCGTTCGCGCGGCACCTCGGGACGACGCCGACCGAGTACCGCCGGCGCTTCCGGACGACCGCGTAAACCGCCGAGACCGCGTAAACCGCCGAGACCGCGTAAACCGCCGAGACCGCGTAAACCGCCGAGACCGCGTAAACCGCTGGCACTGCATGATCTGCCGCGGCCACGCGATGCGTTGAAACCTGCGTGATCCGGTGAAGAAGAGGACAGAAACCGACCGCTACTGCGGCCAGACTCGAACTATGACGACAGCGCAGCGGATTCCTGGTGGTAAGTCGACGGTCACCCCGTACGTCGTGGTGAAGGGGGCGGATCGCTTTCTCGCGTTTGTGGAGCGGACGTTCGAGGTGACGACGAGTGGACGGTTCCTGAATCAGGACGGGACGGTCGGGCACGCGGAGATCACGGTCGGGGAATCGGTGCTGATGGCGTTCGACGCGGCGCCGGAGTGGCCGGAGACGCCGAGCTTCCTGAGTGTGTACGTCGATGACGTCGAGCGGATCTACCAGCGTGCTCTCGATGCCGGCGCGACGGTGGTGACGGAGCCGATGTCGTCGGGGATCACCGGCGATCGTGGCGGCCGGGTGAAGGACCCGGTGGGCAACATCTGGTGGCTGCAGACACATGTCGAGGATGTCGACGAGGCCACGGCGCGCGAGCGGTTCACGGACCCGAAAGAACTCGAAACCATGCGTATCGCCCAGGAAACATTCGCCCAGGAAATGCGCCGCCGCGTCACCAGTTGACAGTCCGCATCAAAGGCCATAATCAGCAGGCTCGGGCAAACGTCACCGGGTGGTCAGGCGGACTGGTTGGCCGGGGCGGAGCTGGGCGCACGCGTCCAGGTCGGCTTCGGATACGTAGGCGACCACCGGATACCCACCTGTCACGGGGTGGTCGGCAAGGAAGATCACCGGTGTCCCGGACGGGGGGATCTGGATCGCCCCGCGCGCCATCCCCTCGCTGGCCAGTTCTCCGGTGCGAGCCCGTTCCAACGGCGCCCCGTCGAGCCGTACGCCGACGCGGTTGCTGTTGCTGCTCACCACATACCGCTGCGACACGAGCGCCGCCCATCCCGCGTCCGTGAACCAGTCTCGCCGCGGTCCAGGCGTAACTCGCAGTACGACGTCGCCGGCTGGCGGATGCGCGACCGGCGCCAGATCCACGCCAGGCATGGGTAGCACAGCCGACCCGACCGGCAGCGTCTGATCAGCCTCGAGCGGCGCCGGTCCCAACCCGGACAGCAGGTCGGTGGACCGTGACCCGAGTTCCTCAGGTACGTCGATCCCGCCGCGAACGGCCACGTACGTACGAAGACCACTCGCTGGTGCCCCGAGCCGAAGCACCTGCCCCGCGCGCAACGTGGCCGGGGCGTTCAGCGGTACGCCGGTGCACGGCGCCCCGGTGATCGCGACAACCAGATCGGTGTCCGCGTGAATCGCCAGCCCGCCGAACGTCACCTCGATCGCCGCCGCGCCCACCGGATTACCGACCAACCGGTTGGACAGCGCATACGCGGACCGGTCACAAGCACCGGACGAGGGCACGCCGAGGGCCGCCTGACCGATCCGCCCGCGGTCCTGGATCGTTGCCAACGGCCCTGTTTCGAGAACGGTCAGGCTGCTCATCCACGACCCACGTCGACGAACCGGACCCGGCGCCCCGGATGCAGCAGCGTGGACTGCTCGCGTCCGGAGTCGAAGACCTGCACGGAGGTCCGGCCGATCAACTGCCAACCGCCCGGCGACTCGCGCGGGTACACGCCGCTGAACTCACCGGCCAGCCCGACGGCACCCCGCGGCACCTTCGTGCGGGGCGATTCCCGCCGCGGGATGTCCCAGCTGCCGGGCGACGTCAGGTACCCGAAGCCCGGGGCGAATCCGCAGAACGCCACGATCCATTCGTCGCCGGTGTGCCGCGCGACCACCTCGTCCGACGTACAGCCGAGCAGTTCCGCGACGTCCGCCAGGTCCTCGCCGTCGTACCGGACCGGGATCTCGACCAGGTCGGTCGGGACCCGCGAGCCGGCGGCCGGGGACACGGCGCGGAGGGCGCGGGTGAGCTGCTCGAGGCTGCCCGAGGTGGTGATCAGTACGGTCCGCGCAGCCGGGACGACGTCCACGACCTCGGCCGGCGGATCCGCGATCAGGGCCGCGTAGTACCCGAGGACCTCGTCGAGATCGGCGAGCTCGACCAGCAGGGCCCGGTCGCCCGCCGGCAGGATGCGCATCAGTGGCTGAACGGGCGCAGCGTCACGCCCGCTCCCTCCAGCGCGCCCCGCACGTGCCGAGCGATCTGGACAGCGCCCGGGGTGTCGCCGTGTACGCAGATCGAGGAGGCCTCGACGACGAGCGAACCACCCGCTTGGTCCTGGATCGGTTGCCCGGTCGCCATCGCCATGCAGCGCGCGGCGATCTCCTCGGCGTCTCGTAGCACCGAACCGGCCTCGCGCCGCGACACCAGCGTGCCCTCGGGCGTGTATGCCCGGTCCGCGAAGGCCTCATGAACTGCGGTCAGACCGGCTTCGCGGGCAAGCTGCAGCCAGACCGACCCGGGAAGTCCGAGGACCGGAAGCTTCGGGTCGTACTCCGCGACCGCCGCGACCACTGCGCTCGCCTGCTCCACGTGGTGGCCGATGGTGTTGTACAGCGCGCCGTGCGGCTTCACGTACCGGACCCGGTCACCGGCGATCCGCGCGAACGCGTCCAGCGCGCCGAGCTGGTACAGCACCTCGTCGCGCAGTGCGCTCGGCTCGATGTCGACGTGCCGACGGCCGAACCCGGCCTTGTCGTCGTACCCGACGTGTGCGCCGATCGCGACGCCACGCTCGACCGCCTCGGCCGTCACCCGGCGCATGATCGACGGGTCGCCGGCGTGGAACCCGCAGGCCACGTTCGCACTCGTCACGACGTCGAGCAGCGCCAGGTCGTCGCCCATCGACCAGGGGCCGAAGCCTTCACCCATGTCCGCGTTGAGGTCCATGTGCCACCTCCTGGCCCCGAGCGTAGGGATTGTTGAACAATCCTGCAAGACCCTTGTTCCACTTTTCGCCGCCACCTGGGATGATGCACAGATGAGCACGGGTGGGGATGAGACCGGCCGGCAAGCGTGGTTGCGGACCGTCGCTGCCGATGTCGCGCGCCTGGATCGGAGCAGCTCGGCGGAGCGGGCCGCGGACGTCCTGCGACGCAGTATTACCGAAGGTGCGCTGCCGCCCGGCGCCCAGCTGTCCGAGATCGAGCTGACCGAGGTGCTCGAGGTCAGCCGGAACACCCTGCGCGAGGCCTTCCGCCTGCTGACCCACGAAGGGCTGCTGGTCTACAAGTTGCACCGCGGCGTCTTCGTCCCGGAGCTCGACGAGCACGACGTCGTCGATCTGTACCGGCTGCGCCGCGTGCTCGAGGTGGACGTCATCCGCGGCCTGGCCGAGCGCGATCCGGAGCTGCCCGCCGAGCGGCTCGAGCCGCTGCACGACGACGTCGAGGCGGCCGAGGCGGCGGCGAACGCGGACCGCTGGCCTGCCGTCGGTACGGCGAACATGCGCTTCCACCAGCACCTGATCGAGCTCGCGGACAGCGACCGGATGAACGCCATCACCAGCCGCCTGCTCGCCGAGCTGCGGCTGCTGTTCCATGTGATCGCCACACCGCGTGAGCTGCACGAGCCGTACATCGAGCGGAATCGCGGGTTGTTCGAGCTGATCGAGGCCCGCAAATACGAACAGGCTGCCGCCGACTTGCACCAGTACCTGCTCGACTCCGAGGCCGGCCTGCTGACCGCCTTTCGGGACAAGGGCCTTCGCGGATGACCGGCAGCTGCGGATAAGTGCTTGCGCCGCGCCGGGCGTACCTGAGTTGATGGTGGCCATCGACAGTTGCAAAGGGGATCTCAGCTCATGACAGACGACGCCCGGACCGACCAGACGCCGAAGTCCTACCGCCCCATCGACGCGAAAGGGTTCCGGGAGTTCATCGCGCAGGGCTGGGGCCCGGTCGACCGCTCGGTTGCGGTGCCGGCCGGCCTCGCCGAGGCCGCCGCGGCGCACCGGCGCAAGCTGGTCGCCGCGCTGCCCGGTCGCCGGATCGCACTCGGCGCGGGCCGGGCGCCGGTCCGCTCCAACGACACCGACTACCAGTTCCGCGCGGACAGCGACTTCGTCTGGCTGACCGGCTGCCAGGCCGAGGGGGCCGTCCTGGTCATCTCCGCCGACGGCGACGCGACGCTGTACCTGCGCGAGGCGGCCGGGCCGGACGAGGCGGACTTCTTCGCCAACGCCCGCGACGGCGAGCTGTGGATCGGCCCGGTGCCGGGGCTGAAGGATTGGTCCGAGGCACTGCAGATCGCCTGCCGTCCGATCGAGGAATTGCCGGCGGCCGTCCGTGGCGCGGTCCCGTTCATGCTGTCGGTGCCGGGGGTCGAGCCGATGCTGGACGCCCTGGTCCGGACGTCGCCCACCGACGGCAACGCGCTGCGGCAGACCATCGCCGAGCTGCGCCGGATCAAGGACGACTGGGAGCTCGACCAGCTGCGGGAAGCGGTCGCGGCGAGCGTGCTCGCATTCGGCGACGTGGCGCGGGAGCTGCCCGAGGCGATCCGCGGTGGCGGCGAACGCTGGCTGCAGGGCACCTTCGACCGGCGCGCACGGACGGCGGGCAACGGTGTCGGCTACGCGTCGATCGTTGCGGCCGGCAAGCACGCGCCGGTGCTGCACTGGGTCCGCAACGACGGCCCGGTCAACGAGGGTGACGTGATCCTGCTGGACGCCGGCGTGGAGACCCGCACGCTCTACACCGCGGACGTCACCCGGACCTTCCCGGCCACCGGTGAGTACACGGCGGCGCAGCGCCAGGTGCACGACCTGGTGCACAAGGCGCAGCTGGCGTCCCTCGACGCGGTC
Source organism: Kribbella sp. NPDC048915 (assembly GCF_040649595.1). Lineage (NCBI taxonomy): Bacteria > Bacillati > Actinomycetota > Actinomycetes > Propionibacteriales > Kribbellaceae > Kribbella > Kribbella sp. NPDC048915. Next base: position 65,489 of record NZ_JBEZFT010000003.1, read on the forward strand.
CGGGTCGGAGCGCCGTACCGCGCCTTCCAGTACGAGGCGCTGCGGGTCCTGGCCGAAGGGCTGCGCGACTGGGGTCTGCTGGACGTCTCGCTCGACGAGCTGCTCGGGCCCGACGGGCAGCAGCACCGCCGGTACATCGTCTGCGGGACCGGTCACTACATCGGTCTCGACGTGCACGACTGCGACGCGTCGCGCCCGGAGGCGTACTTCGCCGGCACCATCGAGGCCGGGATGGCGCTCGCGGTCGAGCCGGGGCTCTACTTCCACCCGCACGACGAGACCGTCCCGCCTGAGTTGCGCGGGATCGGCATCCGGATCGAGGACAACGTGGTGGTCCACTCCGACCGGCTGGAGATCCTCACCGAGGACCTGCCGATCACCACCGACGGTCTCGAGCAGTGGACCCGATCGCACCTCGAGGCCCGCTGAAATCCAGGTAATCAAAATTACCGGTCACGAACAGTAACGTTCTCCGGCCCGGCGCGATGTAGTAGTCGGGGGAGGGCCGAGCTCGGCCGGGCGCGTGGGAGTGGGGGGCCTCGACCATGCGCCGGCCGGGTCGGCCCTGAACTGGGGCCGAGGGGGACCCAGGATTCTGGGCACGGGGAGTAGTCATCATGAACCTGCGAGTGCGAGTAGTGAACTGCGGCCGCCAGCACTGGTACGCCGACATCGACGACGCCGACGATCCGCAGCCGGACGACCCGTTCTGGTACGTCGACAACTGCCGGACCCAGGCGCAGGCCCTGGAGAGCGCCTGCGCCGAGCTCCGGCTGATGCGGAACCGCCTGGTCCGCGGCGACCACCTGGACCGCGTCCTCGAAGTGACCGGCGTCCCGGTCTGATCCACGAGCCGGTCCGACGTACTAGGCTGCCGGCGGTACGGCGGGGCAGTTGCTGCCGCGCCTCGCTACGTCACGCGCAATCAGGTAGTTGTCGATCGTGCGCTGCATGCACGGGCTCTTCCCGTAGCTCCCGTGTCCCCAGCCTTGGTACGTGAGCAGTACGCCGTACCGTCCGAGCTGCCGCTCCACGCTGCGGGCCCAGGTGTAGCCGGTGGCCGGGTCGGCGACGCCGAGCAGTACGGCGCCGGTGAAGACGGCAGCCGCGGAGCGTGGAGTGCGTCGAAGAAGCGTCATACCGCCGATCCTTCGGTAATCGTTTGCTGCGCCGCATCGGGGAACCGCCCCCACGGCACCCCGGACCCCGGCTGGGGGATGTTGTTAGGGTCGGCCGTTGATGACTACCAAACATGCGGCGGTGTTCCGGGTGGTGGCGATCGCCGAGGCGATCTCGTGGACCGGACTGCTGATCGGGATGCTGTTCAAGTACGCACTGACCGGGAACGAGGTCGGCGTGCACATCTTCGGGCCGATCCACGGCGGGATCTTCGTCGCGTACGGGATCACCGTGCTCGCCGTCCGCGGCCCGCTGCGCTGGTCCTGGCCGGTCACGCTGGCGGCGCTGGCGGCCAGTGTCCCGCCGCTGTGCACCTGGTTCTTCGAGATCTGGGCGGTCCGTACCGGCCGCGTGGACGGCCGGATTGACGCGAGCCGGGAGGCCGCCGTACCGTCCACAACATCAGCAAACACCGCCGCATGAACCCGTGCGGGAGAGTCCCGGCTACGGCGTAACCGCCGGAACCGGGCGCCGTAGGAGCAACTCTCCCCAAGAATCTCTCAGGCACCTTCACCGCACGGGCGAGGCACCTCTGGAGGGCGTCCGCCCGACAGAGCGGGGAGGACACCAACGGTCAACGTCGACCGGAAGGAACCTCCACACGATGGCGATCAGCGTCTTCGATCTGTTCAGTATCGGGATCGGCCCGTCGAGCTCCCACACGGTGGGACCGATGCGGGCGGCCCGGACCTTCGCGCTCGGGCTCGCCGCCGACGGCCTGCTGGCCGCGACGGCGCGGGTCGAGGCCCAGCTGTTCGGCTCGCTCGGCGCGACCGGGCACGGGCACGGCAGCAACAAGGCCGTCCTGCTCGGCCTCGAGGGCGAGGACCCCGAGACCGTCGTCACGCACGCCGTCGACGCCCGCGTCGAGACGATCCGCGAGCGCGGCCGGATCCAGCTGGCCGGCCGGCACGAGATCGCGTTCGACGAGAACACCGATCTGCTCATGCACCGCCGCAAGGCGCTCCCGTACCACCCGAACGGGATGATCTTCGTCGCCCGCGACGCGGCCGGCACGGTACTGCGGGAGCGCACGTACTACTCGGTCGGCGGCGGGTTCGTGGTCGACGAGGAGGCCGCGGCGGGGGACCGGATCGTGCCGGACACGACACCGCTGAAGTACCCGTTCACGACCGGCGCCGAGCTGCTCGACCGGTGCCGCGAGTCGCAACTGTCGATCAGCGAGGTGATGCTCGCGAACGAGCTGGCCTGGCGTACCGAGGACGAGGTCCGCGCCGGCCTGCTGCACATCTGGCAGGTGATGCAGGACTGCGTCCGCGAGGGCTGCGAGACCGAAGGCATCCTGCCCGGCGGACTGAAGGTGCCGCGCCGGGCGCATGCCCTGCACCAGAAGCTCAGCCAGGACCCGTGGTCGGTCGATCCGCTCAAGGTGATGGACTGGGTGAACCTGTTCGCGCTCGCCGTCAACGAGCAGAACGCGTCCGGCGGGCGGATCGTCACCGCGCCGACGAACGGTGCCGCGGGCATCATCCCCGCCGTACTGCATTACTACCGGCGCTTCGTCCCCGGATCGACCGAGGACGGCGCGGTCCGGTTCCTGCTGGCGGCCGGTGCGATCGGCGTGCTGTACAAGGAGAACGCGTCGATCTCCGGCGCCGAGGTCGGCTGCCAGGGCGAGGTCGGGTCCGCGTGCTCGATGGCTGCCGCCGGATTGTGCGAGGTCCTCGGCGGTACGCCGGAGCAGGTGGAAAACGCGGCCGAAATCGCGATGGAGCACAACCTCGGCCTGACCTGCGACCCGGTCGGCGGCCTGGTGCAGATCCCGTGCATCGAGCGGAACGCGATGGCGTCGGTGAAGGCGATCAACGCGGCCCGGATGGCGATGCACGGCGACGGCGTGCACGTCGTCACGCTCGACAAGGTCATCAAGACCATGCGCGAGACCGGCGCCGACATGAAGATCAAGTACAAGGAGACGTCCCGCGGCGGCCTCGCCGTCAACGTGATCGAGTGCTGACGCTCACCGAGCCTCGAGCAGCGCGGCGAACTGCGGCCGGGTCCTCGACCTGTGCGTTGTGGCCGAGGCCGGGCAGCGTGACCGCCTGGTCGTGCAGGGCGCGCAACTGGGCGTCGGAGTTCATCAGGTCGTGCTCGCCGCGCGCCAGGACGACCTCGGCCTGACTGCCGGCAACGAGGCGCTGCATGTCCGGAGCACCGACACCGAACGTCGCCAGATCCATCGCAAGCCGCCACCGTCCGTCGGCCTGCAGCAGGACGAGCGTCATGAGAGCAGGCTGACAGACGAGGGCGCCGCGCGCCGGGCGGCTCGGCGCGTTGTCAGCTGCTGACCTGCGCCTCGCGGAGGATCCGGGCGGCGGTCTCGGTCAGGGTCTCGTCGGTGTGGTCGCGGGAGACCCGGACGAGCCGTTGGTAGGCCTCGGCCATGTCGATGCCGTACTCCTCGGCCAGCGCGCCTTTGGCCTGCTCGATCACGATCCTGCTCTGCAGAGCCTTCGCGATTCGGGCGGCGACGTCGGCAGGGGCGAGGTCGCCAGCCTGGACGATCGCCGTGGTGGCCATGTCCGCGAACGCCTGCGACAGCCTCAGCGCATCGGCGTCGAGCGGCTCGTCGGCGCGGTGGAAGGCGTTCATCGCGCCGATCACTTCGCTGTGCCAGTGCAACGGCCGGGTGTTCACCTGGACGTACCCGGCCGCGGTGATGGCGCGCCCGACGTCACCCCAGCGCTCTTCGATCTCGGCCCGGCCGGTGACGTGGATCGGATGTCCGGTGTCGACGGTCTCGATGCAGGGGCCGGAGTCGCGCTGGATCTGGTAGAGCTCGAGTTCGGCGGTGGCATGGGATGTCGCGGCGAGCAGTTCGAGCCCACCGTTCGGGTCGCGGACCAGGACACCGAGGGCGGACGCTCCGGTGAGCGAGCCGCAGTCGTCGAGGAGCCCGGTCAGGGTGCCGACCACGTCGGACGGGCCGACCATGGCCGCGGCGGCGTTGACGAAGGCTTGGGAAGCATCCGCTGCGTTCATGAGGTGTGACTTCCCCCATCGGTGTCGGTGCCACTGTCGGTGCCACTGTCGGTGCCACTGTCGCTGTCACTGCGCCTGTCACCGTCGGGGCCGGTATCGGGCCGGACCGAGGTGTCGGGGTCGGCGAACCGCAGCCTACGGTCCACGACCCCCTGGGCGACTTGACTGAGCCTCCTGTTGTGCGCGAACGCGTGGGCGCGGAGCAACGCGGCGGCATCCTCCGGGCTGACTCGCAGCTGGACGACCACCATGCCGGTCGCCTGGTGGATGACCGCTCGTTCCGCCCAGTCCGCGCCGTCGGCGTCATCGAAGTATCCGGCCGGCACCCGCAACAACGTCGTACCGATCGCATCGGCGAGGAATTGCGCCGTCTCCGGATCGGGCGCGGCGGCATCGGCTCGGTGGGCGGTCAGTACGCCGACAATCTCGCCGCCGGGCTGGATGGGTACCGCATCGATCACCATTTCACCGACCGCTTCCAGCGCTGCCATGGCGAACGACGACCAGCCGTCCAGCCGCGAGCGTAGATCGAGTCTCACGATACGGCCGGAGCGATACGCCTGCAGGCTGGGGCCCTCGCCCAGGACCTCCTGCAGCTCCTCCAGCCGGGTGGCCGCCGCGTCGGTGCTGCACAGCAGCATCCGCTCCGGCCGGGTCGTCGACAGGCTCAGCGAGACACCGTCAGCGCCCAAGACCTGCAGATACATCTGGCACAGCCGCGCCTCCACCGGCTCTCCGTCGGTCGCGGCGATCGCTCGGGCGAGCCTCGCCAGCAGACTTGCCTTGTCCGGTGCGGCCATCTGTTCCCTCGTCAGCTCTGCCGGAGACCGTGACATCCGGCGCTCGCGGCACCCCGACCATGAGCTCCGCGCCGAGCACTGAACATCGTGTTTCGCCTCACCTTAGCGCAGCGGAAGTGACTGACCACGGTCCCTGCCACCGGACGTCGGCTGCGTTGTCAGCTAACGGATTGCATTCCTACGGACGCGTAAATGGTGGGCAATTACTGAAATGTTCAGTTCTTGGGTTGAATTTGTTCCAAGGGGTGTTTGAAACGCCCCGGAAACCGATACCCTCCGGGACTTGTGAATCCCCGCCCGCCCTGGCAGAACCCGCGGCGCCGACGCCAGGTCGCCGCCGGCGCAGGACTGTTGCTGCTCGGCTACACCGTGTTGTTCTTCGTGGCCCTGCTCGGTGGGCCACGAATCGGCGCCGGCTTCCTGCCGCTGCCCGGTGGCGGACCCGACCCGGCCGCCCCGACCGCCGGGCCGCAGCCCGGTGAGCCGACCCAGAGCGTCGCGGTACTCCCGCCCCGGACCAGCGCCTCGACCCCGGTCGTCAGCCCGGGCGCGACGCCGAGCGCCTTGGTCACGCCGTTGCCGACAGCAACGACGCCGGGTGAGACGCGGGTCCCGGTCGGACTCACCACGCCCTACCCGAAGACCGCCTCGGGGACGCCGACCCCACAGATCGTGGAGACCATCGGGCCGACCATCCCGGTCCCGACCAAGGTCCCGCCGACCCGCCCGACGTCAGGCCCCACGGACCCGACCACCGGGCCGACCGATCCGACCACGCGCCCCACCGACCCGACGACCAAGCCGACGTCGCCGCCCAGCACCACCACCCCCACCGAGCCGCCGACCACCCCGGACGACCCCGACGAGCCGGACCAGCCCGACGATCCCGAGCACCCCGGCCTCCTCGGCAGCCTCCTCGGCCACCTCCTCGACACCCTCGGCCTCTGAACCGCCCAGCCAGTGGCTCAGTAGGCCTCTACTTCGGTGGTGGGCGCGTTGCCGTCGGGGCGGGGTTGGAGGTTGATCTGCCAGGACTGGGTCTTGCCGAAGGTTTGGTCGAACTTCTTGAACGAGCAGTCCGCGCGGAACTTTCGGTCCGCCGCGTCCCAGTCGGTGCCGCTCTTGAAGTAGAGGTGGTACGCGCCGGCGATCCGATTCACCGTGGTCGAGCCGCCGGCGCGCAGGTAGACCATCAGTTGCGGGGCGTGCGGTGACCGTCCGGGCGTGACGACCGAGACCGCGACGTCCTGCACCGTGCCGTTGGTGATCTTGAGTCGCCCCATGCCGTTCGCGCCGCGCCGTACCAGCACCTCGCCGTTGTCCGGTCGCTCCGGCGAGGCCGCCGACCCCGGGGCGGGCAGCGTCGTACCGAAGCTCAGTTTGAGGGTCCGCAGCTGCGCAAGCGCAGTACTGAGATCGGAGCGCAGTTGCCACTGGACCTTCTGCGAGGTGTACGCCGCACCGCCGCACCGAGCGTCCTCCTCGGTCTTCGACGCCGAGCCGGCCAACCGCATGGCCGCCACCCCAACGCGTTCCCGCAAGGCTGCGTGCGCGGTACTGAGCTGAGGTGCCACCGTGATCGCGCCCAGCCGCACCCCGATCGTGTTGAAAGTCTGCGAGAGCGTCGTCATCGCTTCGCTCAACGCCTCGGCCGTCCGGACCCGGGTCAGCGCCCGCGCCGGTCCGGCCAGCACCTGATCGATCCGCGTCAGCTCCGCTTGGTACGCCGCCGCACTCAACTGTGTTGCGGTCGGAACCGACGACGCGGCCGCCGGCACCGCACTACCGGACGTCGACGTGACCGGGCCCGGCGTGGCGTCCGGCTGCTCGCCACAGCCCGCGAGCGGACCCACCACCCCGACACAGATCACCAGACAGCGCGCAACCCAGCGCTTCATCCCCCACCCCACACAACAAGCTCCCCAACCTGTGAGCTGTCCAGCGTAAGGCATCAATCCCGTGGTGCGGGACGGACGAACGGAAACGCCAGCGTGCTGCGGATGTTCTGGCCGGTGAGCATCATCATCACCCGGTCGACGCCGATGCCGAGACCGCCGGTCGGTGGTATCGCGTACTCGAGCGCGGACAGGAAGTCCTCGTCGAGCGACATCGCCTCGGGGTCACCGGCGGCCGCCTTCAGCGACTGTTCGGTGAGTCGCCGGCGCTGCTCGATCGGGTCGACCAGCTCGGAGTACGCCGTCCCGATCTCGGCGCCGAACGCGACCAGGTCCCAGCGTTCCGCGAGCCGCGGATCCGTGCGGTGGTTGCGGGTCAGCGGTGACGTCTCGAGCGGGAAGTCGGTGTAGAACGTCGGCAGCACGGTGGTCGGCTCGACGAGCTCGTCGTACAGCTCGAGCACCAGCTCGCCGGCCGTCAGCTCGAAGGTCGTGTGGATGCCGTGCTCCGCGCACAGCTCCCGCAGCCGCTCGATCGGTGTGTCCGCGTCGATCGCTGCGCCGGCCGCCCGGCCGACCGCCTCGTGGACGGTGACGACCGGCCACTCACCGGAGATGTCGATCTCCTCGCCGTCCCGGCGGACGATCGGCTTGCCGTACACCGCGGTCGCCGCCTCGATCAGCAGCTCCCGGGTGAGTTCGCGCATCACGTGGTAGTCGGCGTACGGCTGGTACGCCTCGACCGAGGTGAACTCCGGATTGTGGGTGGCGTCCGCGCCCTCGTTGCGGAAGTTCCGGTTCAGCTCGAAGATCTTGCCCATCCCGCCGACGCTGAGCCGCTTCAGGAACAGCTCCGGCGCGATCCGCAGGAACAGTTCGGTGTCGTAGGCGTTGATGTGCGTGACGAACGGCCGCGCGTTCGCGCCGCCGTGCACCGCCTGCAGCATCGGCGTCTCCACCTCGATGAACCCCCGGCTCTCGAAGCCGTTGCGCAACGCCCGTACGGCGGCACTGCGCTGCTGCATCATCCGCAGCGAATCCGGGTTCATCACCAGGTCGAGGTGCCGCTGCCGCACCCGCGCTTCCGGGTCGGTGAAGCCCTTGCGCTTGTCCGGCAACGGGTGCAGGCACTTGGCCGCCATCAGCCAGTCGGACGCGGCGATCGACAGCTCGCCGCGACGGCTGGTGACGACCTCGCCGGTGACGCTGACGTGGTCGCCGATGTCGACGAGGCGCCGCCACCGGTCGAGCTGTACGTCGCCGCACGACTCGGCCGTCAGCATGACCTGCAACTGGCTGAGCCCGTCCTGCAGCTGCGCGAACCCGAGCCCGCCGTGGTTGCGCATCCGCAGCACGCGGCCGGTCACCGAGACCGTGTGGCCGGTGTGGTGGTCCGGCGGCAGGTTCGGGTACAGCTCCTGGATCCGCTCGAGCGTTTCGGTGCGCGGCACCGTGACCGGGTACGGGTCGAGGCCCGCGGCAACGAGCTCGGCAAGCTTGGTCCGGCGGATCCGCTCCTGCTCGGTGAGCTTGCGCTCGGGCAGCGCGGGTCGCAGCAGCTCGTCCTCCTGCTCGCGGACGGCGGTCGTGAAGGCGCGGCCGTCCGCGGCCATGATCGCGTGCCGTTCGGCGGTCTCGACACTGTCCACGCGCGTCCACGGGCGCGGCGCCGGCAGGAAGCCTTCCGCCGTACCGGCCGCGAGCACGACCTGGGCCAGCGAGGCTCCGCGCGAGTAACACATCAGTCGCGGCGACCAGCGCGGCAGGTACTTCTCGTTCGACTGGTACAGACTCTCCAGCTGCCAGAAGCGCGACGCCGCCGTGAGCAGCGCGTTGGTCAGCCGCAGCACCGGACCGGCACCGACCCGCTCGGCGTCGCTGAAGATCTCCCGGAACATGGCGAAGTTCAGCGAGATCCGATGGACGCCGAGATCGCCGCAGGCGTCGACGAGCGACGTCACCATGAACTCCATCAGGCCGTTCACCGAATCCGGATCGCGGCGCATCAGGTCCAGCGACACGCCCCGGACACCCCACGGCGCGAACGACAGCAGCCCACGGACCTCGCCGTCGGAGTCCCGCGCGATCACCATCACGCAGCGCGCGTCGGCCGGGTCGCCGAGCCGGCCGAGCGCCATCGAGAACCCGCGTTCGGTCCGCGCACCACGCCACTTCTCGGCGAGCTCGACGTACTGCGCCAGCGCCTCCGGCGAGAGGTCTCCGTGCCGGACGACCTCCGCGTGGTACCCGGCACGCTGCACCCGCGTCACCGCCTGGCGCACCGGCCGCATCGTCCGGCCCTCGAGGGTGAAGTCCGCGACGTCGATGATCGCCTCGTCACCCATCTTCAGTGCGCGCAGCCCGGCGTCGACATACGCCTGCGCCGCCTCCTCGCTCGCCGACAGCACGGCCGGCGACCAGCCGTACGTGCGCGCCTCGGCGAGCCAGCGCTGGATCGCCGCCGGCCAGGCGACCGGATCGCCGAGTGGATCGCCACTGGCCAGGCTGACCCCGTTCACCACCCGGTAGGCGATCGCCGCGTCGTTGCCGGGCGCGAACACGACGGCCTTGTCCCGGCGCGTCGCGAAGTACCCGAGGGAGTCCCGCTCGCCGTGCAGCAGAAGCAGCCGCCGGACCTCGAGTTCCTCGGTCTGCGTCAGATACCGGACCCGCTGGACCGAGCGGAGGAAGATCCAGAACGCGATCACCAGCGAGGCCGCCGAGATCGCGCCGATGGTCAGGCCGATCCAGCCGTGGCCTTCGTTGCCGCCCAGCTTGCTGCGGGACTGGCCGAGCGCGGCCATGATCGCCCAGCCGATCTTCTGCCGCTGGCCCTCGAGGGTGCGCGGGAAGAGCTGGGTGAGCGTGATGCTGACCGCGATCGAGACGAGCATGCCGGAGACCAGGGCGCCGATCGCGAGCCGCCGGCTGCCGGGCGCCAGGCGGGCCGGGAACGCAGCCCGGATCTTCCACAGCAGGACGACGATCGCGGCTACCACGACCGCCTGCACGATGCCCCACTCCAGGTCCTGGACGCTGGCCGGACCGAAATCGCGCAGCAACTCCGCGTCGGTCGGGTTGGCCAGCCGGACACTGGTGAACGCGATCCCGGCGACCTGGGCGAGCAGCCACAGCGCCTCGAACACCCACAGCACCCAGAGCAGCGCGGCGCGCTTGCCGCGCAGCAACGCACTGCCGACCACCGCGAGGTAGACGGCGGAGAAGATCGTGTGCCCGGCCGGGATGCCGATGAAGTCGAACGCGAAGTCGACGTGCTTGACCAGTTCCGGCGCGCCGAGATGCAGCGGAATCGCGATGAACGACCACACCGCCGCGAGGACGACGATGCGGCCCACCCAGACCGCGGCTCGTTGCTGCCACGCGGGGACCACTGCTACTTCTTCCGACCGCACGAGCCGATCATCCCACTGATTCACCGGCACTTCGGTCGACCTAGCACTACCTCGAGACTACAGCTGACGCCACAGTCAACCAGGTGGTCGCCGTGTCACGGTGTTGGGCATGGCTCCCGTCCCCTACCGCCTGATCCGCAACCTGATGCTGGTCGCGGGCGTGCTCTACTGCAGTCTGCTGCTCGAGGTCGCGGCAGGCTTTCCGCTCGACGTCCGTACCTCGTTCCTCAGTGAGCTGGGCGCTCGTGACCAGGCCACGAGCCCGTACGCGCGGTTCATGGACCTCGCGACCGGCGTACTGCTGCTGGTCGCCGTCTTGCTGGCCAGGCCGGCGGTGCGCGGGCAGCGGGAGCTGACCGGCCTGCTGATCAGTACGGCGGTGTTCGGGGCCGGGACGTTGTTCGACTCGTTCTCGCCGATGGACTGTGCGCCGTCGGCAGGCGCGGCGTGCCGGGCCGCGGAGGCGAACGGTCAGGCCGGGGCGTCACTTGTCCTGCACGAGATCACCTCGACGCTCGCCGGGATCGGCAGTATCGCGATGGGCGTCTTCGCCGTCCTCGTGCTGCGCCGCTGGGGCTGGGGCGCGGCGTGGGGCAAGGCAGTCGGCGTACTGGCCGCGGGGGTCGCCGGGACGCAGACGTGGCTCGGTCTGGAGACCGGGTACGACGTTCTCACCGGCAACGACCTGCACGCGCCGGGCATCCTGCAGCGCGTATCCGTACTGCTCGTCTGCGTAATGCTGGCGACACTGCTACCAGGTCTGAGGCACGCTGTATCTCGATGACCGTCACGTGGATCGTGGTGCCCGGCCTGGCCGAGACTCCCGAGGAGTTCGGCCGGGTCGTCGCGTTGCTGCCGGGAGCGGACGTCCGCGTCGTCGATCCGTGGCGCACGCCGACCACGTCCGATGTCGACGCCCTGCGCGCGGCCGTCGGTGTGGAACCGGGGGACGAGATCGGGCTGGTCGGACACTCGATCGGCGGACTCGTCGTACTGCGGTGGGCGCTGACCCGGCCGCACGAGGTGAGCCAGGTGGTGCTTGTCGACAGCAGCCTGCTCTCGGAGACGGGATGGCGTCCGTTCTATCCGGGGCGGCGCGGTGACCGTGCGGTTCGGTTGGTACTGCGGTTCCTCGGGCGGATCGGCGTACCGCGGGTGCTCGGGCCTGTGGTTCGGCGGCTGATCGTGCGGCTCGGCAGTCTGTCGAATCGGGATCTGTTGTCGAGGGCAACAGCCCGGACGCGGTACGGCGGTTCCGCGTCATGGCTGCTGTTCTGGGACGAGCTGGCCGGCAGTTGGGAAGTGGCGGCTGAGGTGGCCCAGCTGGTCGCCGGTCCGCTGGGCGAGGTCGCGCCGGCGTCGCTGCTGGTTGCCACCGGAGGTACGTCGCGCTTCACGGCGAAGGGCTGGCTGGCCGGTCAGCAGCGACTCGCGGACCGGCTCGGTGGCAGCGTCGAAGTACTCCGCGACTCCGCCCACCTGGTCCACCTGGACCGGCCCGACGCCATCGCGGCCGCCGTCCTCCGCTCGATCGAGCCGTCAGCTTAGGTTCCTGGTCAGGTGGTGGCGGTCATCGCCGGGGTCGGGAGCTTGCGCTGCCAGACCTCGTCGAGGGCCATGCGCATCGCGCCGGTGACCACGGCGTCCTCGGCCAGAGCGGACAGCTCCAGCTTCGGGTGGTTGAGCGTCAGCAGGCGCAGCTGGTCGGAGATGGCGTCGAGGAGGACAGCGCCGGCGCGGGCGACACCGCCTCCGATCACGACGGCCGTCGGGTCCAGTACCAGTACGGAGGGTGCCAACGCCCGGGCGAACGTCCGCGCGACGCGCTGTACGACGGCCTGCGCCACCGGGTCACGTTCCGCCGCCGCGGCGAACACGTCCGCGGTGTCCAGCTGATCGCCTCCGAGCTCGGCGAGCCGGGACTGCGGATTGTCCAGCGCGGCCTGACGACCGAGCGCAGCGATGGCCTCCGAACCGACCGCGCGCTCCAGCGGGCCGCGGCTGTCGTCCGGGTTGATCACGTCGTCGGCGTCGGTGGCGATGAAGCCGATCTCACCGGCCGCGCCCGTACCGCGGTGCAGTCGACCGTCGATCACGATGCCGGCACCGAGACGCTCACCCCACTGGACCGCGAGCAGCGTGCCGGTGCCGCCGCGGGCCGCCGCGATCGCCAGCGCGGCCAGGTTGGCGTCGTTGTCCAGCATGACGGGGCAGTCGAGCATGCCGCGAACGTGCTTGATCAGGTCGATCGCCGGCCAGCCCGGCACACTCGGCACCAGCTGGACGCGGCCGGTGTGCTCGTCGACGATGCCGGGGCTCGCGGCGACCGCGGCGGCGATGTCCTCGGCCGGGACCTCGGCCTCCGCGAGGGCCTCGTTGATCACCTCGCTGATGACGCCGAGCAGCTCCTGGGCGGTCCAGCCGGGCCCAGAGCGCCGTACCAGCGACAGCTTGCGGCCGGCCAGGTCGGAGACGCCGACCGTCACCCGGTGCGGGCCGACGTCCAGCCCGAGCACTGGCGCGGCGCGGCCGCGCAAGGACACCCGGATGGCCGGGCGGCCGAGCGATCGGTCCGCGGAGTCGGGGCCGTGCTGCTGCAGCCAGCCGGCGTCCAGCAGCTCGTCGACGGCCTGCGCGACCGTCGGTCTGGCCAGTCCCGTGCGCTCGACCAGCTCCGCGACCCGCAGCGGTGCCGGCGCGGATCGACGGACCGCGTCCAGGACCGAGGCGACGTTGATTCGCCGCAGCATCGTCGTGCCGCCGCCGCCGAGCGTGCCCTTGCCCATGTCCGACCCCTTGCCTGCCACCCGCACAGTATAGATAGCGAGCGTTCATAAATACTGTCCACAAGCGCAACGATCCGGCGGACATCGGTACGTGGGTCGACAACTATCACTTGTGGGCCGCTCGAAGCTCCCAGTACACGCTTCCTGCCCGGAATCGGCACCGGCCCGTCTCGAAGTGCGACCGGAACGCCGATCAGCACCGCCTACGCTGGGTACCGGCCGAGAAGTTCGAAAGGCAGGGTCTATGTCACGTGAGCGTGCGGTTGTCGAGGGCTGTCCGACCGAGCTGTTCATCGCCGGGAAGTGGGTCGCGGCCGAGGGTGGCCGGACGCTCGCCGTCGAGGATCCGGCGACCGGGGAGACGCTCTGCGAGGTGGCCGATGCCAGTCCGGCCGACGGTGTGGCCGCGCTGGACGCCGCGGTCGCCGCGCATGCGGAGTGGGCCGCGACGCCGCCGCGGGACCGCGGTGAGATCCTCCGCCGGACGTACCAGCTGATGACCGAGCGGGCCGACGAGCTCGCGCTGCTGATGACGCTCGAGATGGGCAAGCCGGTCGCCGAGTCGAAGGGCGAGATCGCGTACGCGGCCGAGTTCTTCCGCTGGTTCGCCGAAGAGGCGGTCCGGATCGACGGCGGGTACCAGATCGCGCCGAACGGCTCCGGCCGGTTCCTGGTGACGCGGCAGCCGGTCGGTCCGTGCCTGCTGATCACGCCGTGGAACTTCCCGGCCGCGATGGGTGCCCGCAAGATCGGCCCGGCGGTCGCCGCCGGCTGCACGATGGTGATCAAGCCGGCCGCACAAACGCCGCTGTCGATGCTCAAGCTGGCCGAGCTGATGACCGAGGCCGGACTGCCGGCCGGTGTGCTCAACGTTGTGACGACGCAGGACGCCGGTGGCGTGATGGAGCCGCTGATCCGCGACGGGCGGGCCCGCAAGCTCTCGTTCACGGGGTCGACGCCGGTCGGCCGCAAGCTGTTGGAGCAGGCGTCCGAGCAGGTGCTGCGGACCAGCATGGAGCTCGGCGGCAACGCGCCGCTGCTGGTCTTCGAGGACGCCGACCTGGACAAGGCTGTCGACGGCGCGATGCTGGCCAAGATGCGCAACGGCGGCGAGGCGTGTACGGCGGCCAACCGGATCTACGTGCACGCGTCGGTGATGGACGAGTTCGCGACCCGGCTCACCGAGCGGATGTCGCGGCTGAAGGTCGGTCGCGGCACCGAGGACGGTGTCGATGTCGGCCCGCTGATCGACGGCAAGCAGCTCGACAAGGTGGCCGACCTGGTCGCGGACGCGATCGCCCAAGGCGCGCGGACCCTCACCGGCGGAGCGGTTGCCGCGGGCAACGGGTACTTCTTCCAGCCCACGGTGCTGGCCGACGTACCGCCGACCGCCCGGCTGCAGAAGGAAGAGATCTTCGGCCCGGTCGCACCGCTGACCGCCTTCGAAACCGAGGACGAAGCCGTCCGGATGGCCAACGACACCGAGTTCGGCCTGGTCTCCTACCTCTTCACCAAGGACCTGAGCCGAGCCCTCCGCGTCTCCGAACGCCTGGAAGCCGGCATGATCGGCCTCAACCAGGGCATCGTCTCCAACCCCGCCGCCCCCTTCGGCGGTGTCAAACAATCCGGCCTCGGCCGCGAAGGCGGCTCGGTCGGCATCGACGAGTACCTCGAGATCAAGTACGTCGCCGTCAACGTCGACTGACCGCAGAGGTGCGGCGGGACCTGGGGTCGCCGCCGCACCTCAGCGTTCTCAGCTGACCAGGTCGTTGACCGAGCGGAGCACGGGGGAGTCGACCTCGGTCGGGGCGGTGCTGTTGGTGATGTGGAACGTGTGGGACTCGCCTGCGGAGAGGGTGATGAGGCTGGAGTCGACGCGGGCCGCGGGGTCGAGGCGGTCCGGGAAGAGGGCCAGGTCCTTGGCGAGAGCGGTTGCCGTGACGGTGACGTCGTAGCCGTTCTCCGTGGGCGCGACCGCGGACGTGTAGGCGTCGCCAACGAGCTGCAGTTCGGTGTCCTCGACGAAGTACCAGTACGCCGTCACGCCGTCGGCGCCGCGAACCTCGAGGTACTCCGCTGCCGGGTCGCCGGCTGTGGCAACCGACTCCGGGACCGCGTTGACGACCGCCGAGCGGCGCGCGATCTCGATCGCGAAGGTCTCCTGAGCGAGCACCTCGGAACCCTTGCCGGTCGAACGGCGGGTGACCGTGATCTCGGTCGACCAGGTCTCGTCGGTGTCGTTGTGCGCGGCAACGACCAGGCCGTCGTTCCGCGGCTGTACGGTCAGCAAACGGTCGGCGTACACGCGCTTCAACGCGTACCACAACGGCTTGCGGATCCCGTGCCCGTCAACCGCCGCCCAGGAAACCACCGGCCAGTTGTCGTTCAGCTGCCACACCACAGCGCCGGTGTTCAGCGGGAACAGCGACCGGAAGTGCTCGATGCCGTAGGCAACGGCCCGCGCCTGGTTCAGCTGCGTGATCCAGTGCCAGTCGTCGATGTTCTCCCACTTCGGCAGGTGCGCACCGAGACCCCGCTCCAGCTTGAGGTTGCCTTCGAACGCCTTCTGGTGCACCAGCATCTGGTCGCCATAGGGGTCCAGCGGCTCATCGTGGACGACCGAGGTGAGGGTCGACCAGGCCGGCGGTCCCTGGAACCCGAACTCCGACACGAACCGCGGCTTGTACTTGCGGTACGTCGTGTAGTCCACCTGGTTCCAGACGTCCCAGATGTGCATGGTGCCGTGCCGGTCGTCGTTCGGGTGGATGAACTGGTCGAACGAGTACGGGCTGCCCGGCGAGTACGGCGTCCGCGGGTCGAGCTCGGCGACGATCTTCGGGAGCAGGTCGAGGTAGTACCCCGCACCCCAGGCCTTGCCGGCCAGCGGAACCCGCCAGCCCCACTCGACGTAGCCCCAGATGTTCTCGTTGTTGCCGTTCCACACCGCGAGGCTGGCGTGCCTGCTCAGCCGGGTGACGGCCTGCCGGGCCTCCGCCTCGACCTCGCTGCGCAGCGGCTCGTCCTCCGAGTACGCCGCGCACGCGAACAGGAAGTCCTGCCAGACCAGGATGCCGAGCTCGTCGCAGACGTCGTAGAAGTCTTCGCTCTCGTAGATCCCGCCGCCCCACACCCGCAGCAGGTTCATCCCCGCGTCGACCGCGTCCAGCACGCTTGTCCGGTACGTGTCGGCGTTCAACCGGGTCACGAACGCGTCGTCCGGGATCCAGTTCGCGCCCCGGACGTAGACCGGCTTCCCGTTCACCGACAGCACGAACGGCGTACCGTCGTTGTCGGGGGCAACGTTCACCGTGATGTCGCGGAAGCCGACCCGGCCCTGCCAGTCGTCGTCGTTCAGCGTCACGGTCACGTCGTACAGCGGCTGTTCGCCGTACCCCCGCGGCCACCACAACTGCGCATCGGGCACCCGGTTGGTGACCACGGCGGTGTCCGTACCCGGCTTGACGCTGGTGGACTGCGTCATACCGCCGACCTCGACGGTGACCGTCTGGTACTCCGACGCGGTGTCGGTCCACACCAGCGAGACGTGCGTGGTCAGTACGCCGTCCGCGCCGGCCAGCGGACGGACCGCGTCGATCCGGACGCCGGACCAAGACTCGATCCGGATCGGCCGCCAGATACCGGCGGTGGCGACGTCGGGTCCCCAGTCCCAGCCGAAGTTCGAGGCCATCTTGCGGAGCTCGTTGTACGGGTGCAGGTTGGTGTGCGGCCAGCTGCCGACCTTCGCACGCTGCGCCTCGGCGGCCGTCACCGGACCTTCGAACTCGACCACGAGCTCGTTGTCACCGGCAACCAGCAGGTGCGTGACGTCGAACCGGTAGGACCGGTGCTGGTTCGCGGTCCGGCCCAGCTCCTGCCCGTTCAGCGTGACGGTCGCGACCGTGTCGAGCCCGTCGGCCACCAGTTCCTGCCGCTCGTGGCCGTCGGTGGCCCAGGCGAAGGTGGTCCGGTAGCTCCAGCGGGTCCGGCCGATCCAGTGCAGTTTCGACTCGTTGTCGCCGTCGAACGGGTCCGGGATCTGACCGGCCGCGAGCAGGTCGGTGTGCACCTCGCCCGGCACGGTCGCGGCGACGGCGCGGCCGATCAGGCCGTCGGGCGCCGGTCCCTCGACGGCGTGCACGGTCCACGCGATGCCGCCGGCGGTGGTCAGGTCGAAGGTCTTCAGTGAGGTCACAGTGGGGCTCCAGAGATGAACCGGTTCAGTAGAACGGCACCGCCCCCAGGATGGTCCTGCGGGACGGTGCGGAGGTCAGGCGTCCAGGACGTGCCGTCGCCAGAGGTCGGCGAGCGCACGGTGCCCGGCCGCGGTGGGATGAACCCCGTCGTCGGCGAGAGTCGCCGGACCGGCTGTGGTCGCCTGGCGGTTCAGTTCGACGTCGGTCGGGACCAGGATCGCGCCGTACTCGACGGCGAGTTTCCGGACCACCTCGAGCTTCGGGTCGAGGTCCTCGCGCCAGTCCTGCTGCCCGTCCTTCACCGGCAGCAGGAACGGCTCCATCAGCACGACGGGGCAGTTCAGCGGATCGAGCAGCGCGCGGTACGACGTCTCGAAGTCGGCGGCCGACGTCGGGTCGTTCTCGTCGTACCGCCGCCAGGTGTCGTTGATCCCGATCAGGATCGAGACCAGCGCCGGCTCGTGGGACAGGACGTCCGCGGACCACCGGGCGGCCAGGTCGGCCGCCCGGTTGCCGCTGATGCCCGCGTTGACGATCCGCGGCCGGCGGTCGCCGAGGTCGTCGGAGATCATCCGGACGTAGCCGTCGCCGAGCCCCGCGGGGTCGTCGCGGCGTCCGCAGTCGGTGACCGAGTCCCCGGCGAACACGACGGTCCGCCGGGGATCCAGAACGATCGTCACAGGGTGGCCGCCGTGACGTCCCAGTCGTCCGGCAGGATCGGCGCGACCTCGACCGTGCTGGTCACGTCGACGAACGCGCCGGTGTCGATCGAGTCGGTGATCGAGGCCATCACGTCGACGATGTGGAACGCCAGCGCGCCGGTGGCCCGGTGCGGCCGGTCGGCCCGGATGGCCCGCGCCATTTCGAGGACACCGGTGCCGCGCTGGGCGACCGCCTTGGTCTCGGCGATCGTCTCCCAATCCTCCGCGCCGCGACGGCGGATCTTGATCGCCCCGTCGAACCCGTTCGGGTCCGGGACGGCCAGCGTCGCGTCGGTGCCGGTGATCTCGACGAACCCGGCCCGGCCGAGCGGCGAGTCGAAGCTGAAGATGCTCTGCGACGACTGCCCCGACTCGAACTTCGCGAGCGCGCTGACATGTGTCGGCACGGTCACGTCGAATTCGGTGCCCGCCAGCGGACCGGATCCGATCGTGCGCTTCTCCCGCGACTTCGAGCCGATGCCCGCGACCGCGGCGACCGGACCGAACAGCTGCACCAGCGTGGTCAGGTAGTACGGGCCGATGTCCCACAGCGGGCCGGCGCCCTCCTGGAAGAGGAACGCCGGGTTCGGGTGCCAGGACTCCGGACCGGGGGACTGCATCAGGGTGAGCGCGGTCAGCGGCGTACCGATGTCACCGCGCTCGATGATCCGCCGCGACTCCTGCAGCCCCGGACCGAGGATCGTGTCCGGTGCGCAACCGAGCCGGACGCCCGCGTCCTGCGCGGTCGCCAGCAGCTTCAGACCGCTGTCCTGGTCGAGCGAGAACGGCTTCTCGCTCCACACGTGCTTGCCGGCGGCAACGGCTGCCAGCGCGACCTCGACGTGTGCGACCGGGATGGTCAGGTTGACCACGATCTCCACGTCGTCGTTGTTCAGCACGACTTCGGGGCCCCCGTGGGTCTCGATGCCGTACTCCTTGGCCTTCGCCTCCGCGGCCTCCGGCCGCAGGTCGCCGATCGCGACGACCTTGAGGTCCGGGAAGCTCTGCATGCTCTTGATGTAGGCGTCGGAGATCACTCCGGCGCCGATCACACCTACGCCGACCGCGGTCATTCGGGAGCACCCTCCCCAGTGAGGAAGGCGTGCGAGCCCTCGACCGCATCGAAGATCTCGCCGGTGAAGTCGTCCAGCTCGACCACGCGCAGCGCCTGCGGGGCCGCCGCGAGGATCTCCGCGACCGCGATGGTGCCGTCGCCGACCGCGACCTGGGCCTTGTTGTTCAGCGTGCCGTCGCCGTCCTTGACGTGGATCGCCGTGACCCGCTCGCCGAACTTCTTCAGTAGCGCCGGCACGTCGGCACCGCCGACCGCGGCCCAGTAGGTGTCAACCTCGACTATGACGTCGTCGGACAGGTTGTCGACCAGGATCTCCAGGCCGTGCGCGCCGCCGATCTTCGACTCGAGCTCGAACTGGTGGTTGTGGTACCCGACCGTGATGCCGTGGTCGGCGGCCTCGATCGCGGCCTTGTTCAGGCCGTCGGCGATGACCTTGATCTCGTCGGCCGACTGCCAGCGCGCCGGGTCGGTGTGCGGGTCGATCACCGTGGTGATGCCGAGCCGCTTCGCCGCGGCGTAGATCGGGGCGCTGTCCTCGCGGAGCAGGCCCGCGTGGGTGGTCGGAGCCGAGAGTCCGTGCTTGGGCAGCGCCTCGGCCAGGCGGTCCGCGAATGCCGTCACACCGAAGGGTTCGACCTTGGTGTAGCCGATCTCCGCGATGCGGGCCAGGGTGCCGTCGAAGTCTTCCTCGAGCTTGCCCCGGACCGTGTACAACTGGAGGGACAGGTGGTCCTTTGCGACCATGGTTTCTCCTTGTCGGCGGCGCCGTACCCGCTGCCCTGGGATTGGCGCCGACTGATAAGCCGAACCGGTTAAGTTACGACGGAAACCGTATCCCATCCGGCCCCGGCGGCACCACCCTCCGCCCAACGACTGGGCGGTCATTTCCGCGGCCCACCGGGTGTACTGCGCGTCCCCAACACCCGTTGGTTGCCTGCGTGCGGCGGCCGATCTCAATCAAACGATCACGTTATGTGCGCGCATGCTGACACAGGGTTGAAACGGCAGGACACTGGATGTGCGGCCCCCGTCCGTCGACGTTCCGGCCGCCCGTGAGGGGGTGTCGTCGTGTCCCGAGTCACCATCAAGGAGATCGCCCGGCGTTGCGGGGTCTCGCCGGGCGCGGTGTCGTACGCGCTGAACAACCGGCCGGGGGTGTCGGAGGCGACCCGGGCGCGGGTCCTGCGGGTCGCCGCGGAAATGGAATGGGTTCCGAACCGCGCCGCCCGGCAGTTGTCGGCCGCGCGCAGCGAGACGTTCGGGCTGATCCTCGCCAGGTCCGCCCAGACACTCGTCGAGGAGCCGTACTTCATGGGGTTCGTCGGCGGCGTCGAGTCGGTGCTCGCGCAGCAGTCGTACGCGCTGGCCTTGCAGGTCGTGGCGAACCTCGGCGAGGAGATCGCGACGTACCGCAAGTGGGTCGCGGAGGGCCGCGTGGACGGCGTCATCGTGGTCGATCCGCGCGTCTCCGACCCGCGCATCCCGGTACTGCGCAAACTCGGCCTGCCGGCAGTGCTGGTCGGCGATCCCGCGCTCGCCGACCGGATGCCGTGCGTCTGGATCGACAGCACGGCGGCGATGGACGCGGCCCTCGACCATGTCGCGTCCCTCGGGCATCGCGTGATCGCGCGGGTCGCCGGTCCGCCCGAGTTCGGCGACGTGTGGATCCGCGATCAGGCGTACGACGCGGCGGCCCAGTGCCTCGGGTTGACGGCGTGGACGCAGCACACCGACTACTCGGCAGTGCACGGTGCCGACGCAACCCGGGAGGTCCTGGAGGTCGTCCCGCGCCCGACTGCGATCCTCTACGACAACGACCTGATGGCGGTCGCCGGACTGGCCGTCGTACAGGCGCTGGACCTCCACGTTCCCGACGACGTCACGCTGGTCGCCTGGGACGACTCGCCGCTGTGCCGAATCACGCACCCGCGGCTGACCGCACTGAGCAACAACGTGGTCGGCTACGGCGCCGAGGTCACCCGCCGACTGCTGGATGTCTTGGCCGGCGCCACACCGCAGGCCCACCTGTACGCGACCCCCACCCTCCGCATCCGCGGCAGTTCCGGCCCACCCCCTCGCGGATAACCCCGCGCGTCAGCCCACCCCCCTCGCAGAAGCGGATAACCGGCTCTCGTGACTGATGTGTGGGTAGGCAGGTGTCGTGCGGCTTCGCCCGCCGTCACTGGTGTTTCGGGTCGGTCGGGTGACTCCCACGCGGGGGATATCCGCGCGCGTTGGGTTGTCTGTTCGTAGATCAGCAGAGAACCCCAACACGAGGGGTTGACCCACCGTGTTAGCCCGCGCAAGCGCCCACGACGGCCGCGCTCACCCAGGAGACGCCGGGCAGCATGTGGTCTCCCTTGCCCCGCGCCGAGCTACCACGCCGCTCAACCCGGCCCACCCGGCCCGCCCGGCCCGCCCGGCCCGCCCGGCCCGCCCGGCCCACCCGGTCCACCCGGTCCACCCGGTCCACCCGGTCCACCCGGTCCACCCGGTCCACCCGGTCCACCCGGTTGACCCGGCCCGCCCGGCCGCCGCAGTTCGCCGGGTTCGTACCAACCACTGCACCGCCGGCAACTGCTGACCCGCGAAAAGTCTCCTAGGAGAGTTTTCCGCACGACACTGGAGGCGTTTGACCGCCATACGGGGGAAAACCCTCCATCGATGCGGCTCCAACAACCCCACACCCCGATCACCTGCGCGCCCACATCGCCCCACGCCGCCATCACCCCACGCCGCCATCGCCCCAGCCATCCCTCACCCGTTGGCCCGCGACCATCTCCCCTCGGGCAGAAGCCAACCCACACATCAGTCAGCGGACTCGGTTATCCACTCGTACGCCGTGCCGCGGTCGAGGGTGTTTTGGGTCACCGCCGCGCGGTGGGTTCACCCACGGTGTTGTGGGTTCCGCACCCTTCACACGGGTCAGGAACCCACAACACCGTGGGTGAACCCACCGTGCGGGAACGCCCGCGACGTCCAGCGCGGGCGCCGACTTCGTCACCCAGGCCCACCCACGGATTGGTCACAAGAGCCGGAGATCCCGTCGCGTCTATCCCGTCGCGTCTATCCCGTCGCGTCGGGGGCATGCGGCCGGACGCCTGACCGGTGCGGGCATCGACGATCATGCGGCACCCCTCCCACACCGGCGGGCGCCGCCCGCCCGCGCTCGGCGGCGGCCGGTGTGCGTTGGCGCTCATCGAGTGCTCATTCGGGTCCGCGACGCTGTTGGGCATGAAGATCGAAGGATTCGAATACCACCGCGTGCGCGCTGCGGACGGCGTCGAGCTCAATCTTGCCGTCGGCGGTTCCGGTACGCCGGTGGTGCTGTTGCACGGGTTCCCTCAGACCCATCTGATGTGGCGTGACGTCGCGCGCGAGCTGGCCACGGAGCACACCGTGATCTGCCCGGATCTGCGCGGCTACGGCGACAGCGACAAACCCGAGGACGGGTACGCGAAACGGACCATGGCCGCCGATGTCGTCGCCGTGGCGGCTGCCCTGGGCTACGACCGGTTCGCGTTGGTCGGGCACGACCGGGGTGCGCTGGTCGCGTTCCGCGCCGGTCTCGACCATCCGGACGTGATCACGCACCTGATGTGTCTGGACGTGTTGCCGACGCTGGACATGTGGGACGTGATGCACGGCGCGAGCGCCGCCGTCGGGTTCCACCTCTTCCTGATGGCGCAGCCGGCCGGACTGCCCGAGCGGATGATCGCGGCGAGTTCGGACGAGTTCTTCTCGTACTTCCTCGACCTGTGGGCCAAGGATCCGCGGGCGATTCCGGCCGACGTTCGTACGGCGTACCTGACGGCCTGCCGGGACGCGATCCCGTCGATCGTCGCGGACTACCGCGCGTCGGCGACCGTCGACGTCGCGGACGACGAGCAAGATCTTGCCCAGGGCAACAAGTTGCGGATGCCGGTGACGGTGATCCAGCAGGACTGGGGCGCCCAGCTCGGATTCGACGCCACGGCCCGCTGGAAGAACTGGGCGACCGACCTGGAGCACCGGACCACCACCGCCGGCCACTTCATGGCCGAGCAGGCGCCCGCAGAGATCGTCGCCGCGATCCGCGAACTCGTCACCCGCTGATCCACCCGCCGACAACCCGCTGACCCGGTGAACGACCCGGCGAACGACGCAGCGGCCCGGTCCCCACCCGAGGACCGAGCCGCTGCGTACTGCGTTTATCCGGCCTGGAAGAAGGCGCCCTTGAGGTAGTCGTGCACGGCATCCTCCGACACCCGGAACGACCGACCCACCCGCACCGCGGGCAGCTCACCGGAGTGCACCAACCGGTACACCGTCATTTTGGACACGCGCATGGCCGTGGCGACTTCCGCCACGGTCAGGAACTTCACCTCGGCGAGCGGCTGCTCACCACCGGACTTCTTTGATGCCATTGCGCACCGCACTTCCAGCACGGATCGTGCGCCGGCTTCCCCTCCGGCACCTCCGTCCGTGCATGTCACGAGCGTAGTGGCTGTTGGTACGAATGGGAAAGAGGGGGACTCGTGTGACTAGTAGCTGGGGTCGAGGCCGAGCAGCGGGAAGCTCGCGTCCCGGGTGGCCTTGATGGCGCGATCGAGCCAGGTGTCCGGGTTGTACCCGCTGGCCCAGTCGACGTACGACGCGTCCCGGCCGTCGGTCATCCGCAGCGGGGCGACCCGGCCGAAGCGCAGCCGGATCTCCTCGCGCCAGGTCTCGGGCACGGCGGTCAGCGGGTCGATCGGATGCCCGGCGACGATCGCCAGCAGATGGGTCCAGGCCCGCGGGACGACGTCGATGATCGCGTAGCCGCCACCGCCGGTGGCGACCCACTTGCCGGCCGCGACCTCGTGGGCGAGGTCATGCAGCGCCAGGTACGCCGCGCGCTGCCCGTCGATGGTCTTCGTCAGGTGCGCCAGCGGGTCCTCCACGTGCGAGTCGCAGCCGTGCTGCGTGACCAGCACGCTCGGGCGGAACGCCTTCACCACGTCCGGTACGACGGCGTGGAACGCGCGCAGCCATCCTGCGTCTCCGGTGCCGGGCGGCAGCGCGATGTTGACCGCCGTACCCTCGGCCGCCGGTCCGCCCGTCTCGCCGGCGCTCCCTGTCCCCGGGAACAGCGTGGTCGGCGACTCGTGCAGGCTGACGGTGAGAACGCGCGGATCGTCGTAGAAGATCGTCTGTACGCCGTCGCCGTGGTGGACGTCCACGTCGACGTACGCGACCCGCTCGGCTCCGTGGTCGAGCAGCCACCGGATCGCGATCGCGGGGTCGTTGTAGACGCAGAACCCGCTGGCCTGGTCGGGCATCGCGTGGTGCAGGCCGCCGGCGATGTTGGCGGCGTGCAGCACGTCGCCCTCCCAGACCGCCCGGGCGGCCTCGACGGAGGCGCCGGCGATCCGCGAACTGACCTCGTGCATCCCGGGGAAGCAGTACGTGTCGGTGGTCCCCAGCCCGTGCACCGGATCGGCCTCGTCGGGGTGTTCACCCGCCCGTTTCACGGCGGCGACGTACTCCGGGGTGTGCACGGTCTCGAGCAACGCGTCGTCGGCGACCGGCGCCGGGACGACCTTGAGCTGGTCGAGGACGCCGAGCTCCCGGGCGAGTTTGATCGTCAGCTCCACCCGGATCGGACTCATCGGGTGCCCGCGCCCGAAGTCGTACGCCGTCAGCCCGTCGTCGAACACCAGCAAGGCCTCACCGCTCATCCCCCGACCTTAGCGGCCGGCCCAACGGGCGTGCTTCCTCCGCGGTGTACGACGAAGTACGACGGGGGTACGACGCTCAGCGCGAGGGTGAGCGGGGTCCGGGCTCAGCCACGGACGGCGCGACACCCCTCCCTGGTCGCGCCGGTCCGTCAGCGGTCCAACAGCCGTTTCATCGCTGGCGGACTGCAAAGCGTTACAGAATTCTCACCAAGAGGCTGTTCAGCCGGAGATTTTGGTGGTTCTGCGCCGCGATCCGACTGCGGACAGTGAGATCAGACTTGCGGGTGGCCCGGGTCGCCAGTCACAGTTCTCCGGTGAGGCAAATGAAACCCAATCGGCGGCAGATCGTGAAGGTCGGCGCCGCAGCGGCAGCTGCCACTGTGGCCACCACCGCAGCGACCGCAGCGAGCACCGCCGAGACCGCGGACGCGAGCACAGCGGCGACCACCGGACCGTACGGCTCCGGCGTGCTCGGCTCCTGGGCGGGCGCGACCCGGGCGATCTCCACCCCGGCGCAGATCCAGCTCACCCGGCAGGCCAACGGCGTGTTCATGTTCGGCGACAGCATCTCGGTCCAGGACGGCAAGTCGCTGGCGATCCGGTTGCGGGACCGCGACGGCAGCCCGATGGCGGTGCACAACTGGTCCAGCCGGCCGACGTCGGGCGCCGTGGACGCGCTCCAGCAGTGGGCGTCGACGTACGGGCTGCCGAAGCGGATCCTGATGGCGAGCGGCTCGAACGACATCTTCGACCCGCCGAAGTTCGCCGCCCAGATCGCCCGCGCGGTGAGCATCGTCGGCTCGAACCGGACGCTGTACTGGGTGAACATCCAGGTCGTCCGCAAAAGCGTGACCGCGCCCGTGCAGCTCGCCGACCAGCGCAACTCGTCCTGGCTGAACATGCAGCTGTACGACGCGCAGGAGAAGTACCCGAACCTGCGAATCATCCGCTGGGCCGAATGGCTGTGGGTCAAGCCGTACCGGCTGCTGAACTACCTGCGCGACGGCGTGCACCCGACGGTGCCACTCGGGCAGAACGCCCGCAACGAGCTGATCGTGCAGTCGCTCGTCCAGCGATGAGCTAATCTGGTGCCATGAACACGACTTTGCAGCTGTGGTGGGCCGCCTAGGGCGGTCCATCCCCGCGTGTTCACACGCATCCACGAGGCCGCCTCGCCGAGGCGGCCTCTTTGTTTGCCCTCGGTGGGGCCTCCGCACACCGAAAGGGCACGATCATGACCTCGCTTTCCGGCATCACCCCGTCCGGCCGGCTGACGCTCGGCAATCACCTCGGCGCGCTGCGCCGGTTCACCGACCCCGACGGGTTCTACTTCGTCGCGAACCTGCACGCGATGACGACCAAACACGACCCGCGAAGACTCGCCGCGCTGACCCGTGAGTTCGCCACGCTGATGCTCGCGGCCGCCGTCCCCGAGGGGACGGTCTTCGTCCAGTCCGACGTCCCCACGCACGCCCAGCTCGCGTACCTGCTGGAGTGCACGTCGTACGTCGGCGAGCTGTCCCGGATGATCCAGTACAAGGAGAAGGGTCGGGGCCGCCCGATGACGCGGGCCTCGCTGTTCACCTACCCGTGCCTGATGGCCGCCGACATCCTGCTGTACGGCGCGGAGCGGGTCCCGGTCGGCGGTGACCAGGATCAGCACGTCGAACTCGCTCGCGACATCGCGATCCGGTTCAACCGCGAGTACGGCGAGACGTTCGTCGTACCGCACCTGAACAAGGCGGCGCTGGCGACGCGGGTGAAGGACCTGGCCAACCCGACCGCGAAGATGAGCAAGTCCGCGCCCGACGACGCAATCGGGACGATCCGGCTGCTCGACCCGCCGGACGTGATCCGCCGGCAGATCATGCGCGCGGTCACCGACTCCGAGAACGAGGTCCGCCACGACGAACGGACCAAGCCGGGCGTCACGAACCTGCTCGACATCCTGGCCGCCTGCACCGACGGCGACCCGGTCGAGCTGGCCAAGTCCTATTCGTCGTACGGCGCGCTCAAGCAGGACGTCGCGGACGCCGTGCTGGCGGTCATCGAGCCGCTGCAGAAGGAGTACGCGCGGCTGACCACCGACCCGGGCGCGGTCGACCACCTGCTCGCCCAGGGCCGCGACCGGGCCCTCGAGGCGTCCACTCCGCGGCTCCGGGCTGCGAGCCGGGCGATGGGTTTGGCAGGATCTACTCCATGACCACCCGCCCGGGAATCCGCATTGCCTCGTTCAACATCCGAAACTCGTCGGCACCCGACGGCGACAACGCCTGGCCGGTTCGGCGGAAGGCGACGGTGGCGGCGATCGAGCACCTGGACGCGGACGTGGTCGGGCTGCAGGAGGTGCTGCCCGACCAGCTCGAGTACCTGCGCTGGCGGTTCCCGAAGTACGAGATCGTCGGCGCCGGCCGGGACGACGGGATGAGCGCCGGCGAGCACTCGCCGCTGCTGGTCCGGCCCGGCGACTGGCGGATCGAGCGGCACGAGACCCGCTGGCTGTCCGACGACCCGAACACGCCGGGTTCGATCGGCTGGGACGCGCACCTGACCCGGATCGCGACGCTGGTCTGGCTGCGGCACCGCAACGGTACGACGATCGGTGTCGTCAACACGCACTA
Source organism: Kribbella sp. NPDC048915 (assembly GCF_040649595.1). Classification (NCBI taxonomy): domain Bacteria; kingdom Bacillati; phylum Actinomycetota; class Actinomycetes; order Propionibacteriales; family Kribbellaceae; genus Kribbella; species Kribbella sp. NPDC048915. The sequence continues at coordinate 92,854 of NZ_JBEZFT010000003.1, forward strand.
CGACCACGCGGGCGAGGTCGCGCAGTTGCAGTCGTCGCGGCTGATCACCCGCTGGATCGCCGGCTCGGTGCCGTGGATCGTGATGGGCGACCTGAACGCGACCCCCGACTCCCCGCCGGTGAAGACACTGGTGGAAGCCGGTCTGCAGCAGGCGGTTCCGGCGTCTGCGGGCGGCAGTTGGCACGACTTCACCGGCGCGATCGACGACGACCGCATCGACCACATCCTCATCACCCAGGAGTGGACCGTGACCGATGCGGCCGTCTCGCACTTCCGCCCGGACGGTCGCGTACCCAGCGACCACTGGCCGGTCGTCGCGTCCCTAGAGCTTCGCTAGCACCTCTTCGCGCAGTCGTTCGAGCGCGTCGAAGCGCTGGTTTCCCTCGCCGAGGAAGGCGTCCGGGACGAGCAGTTCGTCGATGCCCGCGGCCGGGTACCGCGCGACGACGTCGAGCACCTCCGGCGCCGAGCCCATGACCACGTGTGCGCCGCGGCCTTCCAGCTGCTCCTTGCGGGCCAGCGCCTCGCTGTCACCGGGCTCGACGATCTGCAGGAACGTCTGCGCGGACCGCCGGACCGACTTCGGGTCCCGGCCGATCTTCGCGCAGTGGTCGGCGAACACCGCGCCCTTCTGCGCGGCCAGGTCCGGGCGGCCCCAGTGGTTCCACTCGTCGGCGTACCTCGCAACGATGCCGAGGGCAACCTTCTCGCCGGCGGCGCCGATCAGGATCGGCAGGTTGGCCGGCTTCGGCTCGGACGGCGCGCCGCTGAGCTGGTAGTAGGTGCCGTCGAAGGTGGTCCGCTCCTGGGTGAGCAGGCCCTTGATCACCTGGCAGGCCTCCTCGAACCGCTTCAGGCGCGGGCCGATCGGCGGCAGCTCGATGCCGTACGCCTCGTGCTCGTTGACCTGCCAGCCGGCCCCGATCCCAAGCACGAACCGGCCGCCGGACATCTGATCGATCGTCGCGGCCGCGTTGGCGACCACGGCCGGGTGCCGGTAGGTGTTCCCGAGCACCATGGTGCCGACCCGCACCCGCTCGGTCCGCGCGACGATGCCGGCGACGAGCGCGAGTGCCTCGTTCACCGGGACCGTCAGGTCGTCCCCGTTCTGCATGAAGTGATCGGCGATCCAGACACCGTGCCACCCGGTCCGCTCCGCATATTCGGCCCCGTCGAGCACCGATTGCCAGGTCCGGGAGGCCGCGGGCCACAAAGAAAAGTCCATGCGGTCATCCTGCCTCCTGCGCGGCCAGGACGGCCTCGCCGTGCTCTTCTGCCCACTCTGTGAGCAACCGGATCGGCCCATCCGAGGCGGTACTGACGAACGCGACCGTCGACCGCGTCACCGGCGAGGGCCCGTGGGCGGTCAGATGATGTGCCAGCGGAGGAGGAAGGCGCCGAAGGACAGGGTGAGGTAGAGGAGGACGAGCAGGGTGCCGATGCCGGGGCGGGGGCGGTGCCGGCGGACTCCGGTGGTGAGCGAGCGTTCGCGCAGGGCCTCCATGACCGCGGCGACCTCGGCGGTGCGGTCGGCGGGAATACCGTTGATCTCGTGCTCGTCGGGGCCGCGGGTGAGCACGACGTTGTCGTCGCCGACCTCGATCTTGCCGACGTCCTGCCAGGCCAGGCTGCGGATCAGCATGCTGGTGCGCGCCTTCAGACCGCTTGGGTACAGCACGACGCGGTACAGGACGACGCCGCCCGCGACCCGGACCACCGACGCGCCGATGATCGTCAGCAGCGCGACCGCGAGCATGTCGCGGGCGCCCATCCACAACCAGGAGTTCAGCGCCGGGACGAGGACGAACGGCAGTACGAACAGCGCCCAGGCCCACCAGGGCGCCGGGTCCAGCGGCACCCGCCACGGCAGCGGCGGAACGCTCTCGTCCCGGGCCGCTGACACCGCATCAGGTGCGGCAGGTGCAGCAGGCGCGGACGGTGCGGCGGACGTGGTTGCCGGCTCGACCGAACCATTACCCATGGGCGGACTCAATCCCTCGAACATGGCAGGAAACCTCGGCGCCCAACCATAACGCCACCCGGGCGACAGGTGTTACTCGGCGGCCAGTGCGCGCGAACGGTTCCGGGCGGCCTCAATCGCGGACAGGAACGCGGCCCGCACCTTATGGTCCTCCAGCTCGCGGACCGCGGCGGCCGTCGTCCCGCCCGGGGACGTGACGCGCTCTCGCAGCACCGTCGGGTGCTCACCGGTCTCGCGCAGCAGCTTCGCCGATCCGACCACGGTCTGGACCACAAGGTCGGTCGCCGTACCGCGCGGCAGGCCCATGTGGACGCCGGCCTCGATCATCGCCTCGACGACGAAGAACAGGTACGCCGGACCGGAACCCGAGATCGCGGTGACCGCGTCCTGCTGCTTCTCCGGTACCCGGACCACGCGGCCGGTCGCGGCGAGCAGGCTCTCGGCCAGCTCGAGGTGGCGCTCGTCGCAGTGCGCACCGCGGGAGATCGCGGCCATGCCCTCGTCGACCAGCGCCGGCGTGTTCGGCATGACGCGAACGACCGCGACGCCTTCAGGCAGCCGCGACTCGACGAAGGTGGTGGTGATCCCCGCCGCGAGCGAGATCACGGTCTGGCTCGGCTGCACCGCCGGGGCGATCTCGCCGAGCAGGTCGGACATGTCCTGCGGCTTCACCACGAGGACCAGCGTCTCGGCCCGCTTCGCGGCCTCCACATTGGTCACCACGTCGACGCCGTACCGCTCGCGCAGTTCGGCGGCGCGCTCCTCGCGGCGCTCGGTGATCAGGAGATCCTCCGGTCGCCGGCCGGCCCGAATCAGCCCGGACAGCAACGTCTCCCCCATCACTCCGGCCCCCAGAACGGCCACCTTCGCAGTCATGAGTTCAGGTTAGCGGCCCGGGCGGCGGCTACTTCTTGCTGATCAAGGAGCGGGCGAAGAACTGCAGGTTCGCGGGGCGCTCGGCCAGCCGCCGGACCAGGTAGCCGTACCAGTCCGCGCCGTACGGGATGTACACGCGGACCGTGTGCCCGAGGCCGGCCAGCCGGAGCTGCTCCTCGGGGCGAATGCCGTACAGCATCTGGTACTCGTAGCTGCCCGGCTTACGCTGCGCACGGTCGGCCAGCGCGCCGGCGATCGCGATCAGCCGCGGGTCGTGCGAAGCGATCATCGGGTAGCCGTCGCCGTTCATCAGGATCTTCATCGCGCGCACGTACGCCTTGTCGACCTGGCGCTTGTCCTGGTACGCGACCGACTCGGGCTCCTTGTACGCGCCCTTGCAGAGCCGGACGCGGGATCCGGAGTACGCGAGGTCGCGGCAGTCGGCCTCGGTACGGCGCAGGTACGCCTGCAGGACCGCGCCCGTCTCCGGGAAGTCCTGGCGCAGCTCGCGGAGGATCCCCAGCGTGGAGTCGGTGGTGGTGTGGTCCTCCATGTCCAGCGTCACCGTCGTCCCGGCGTTGCGGGCGGCCAGGCAGATGGTCCGGGCGTTCTCCAGGGCGATCTTCTCGCCGTCGCCCGGCAGCGCCTGGCCGACCGCGGACAGCTTCACCGACACCTCGGCGTGCGTGGTCAGCCCGGCGGCGGACAGCCGCTTGAGCAGGTCCAGGTACGCGTCCGCGGTCGCCTGCGCGGCGGCCCGGTCGGTGACGTCCTCGCCGAGATGGTCGAGCGTGACGTGCAGCCCGTTGCTGACCAGCTTCTCGGTGGCCAGCACGGCCTCCGGAGCGGTCTCACCGGCGACGAACCGGGCGACGATGCCGCTCGACACCGGCAGCGACGACACGGCCTTCTTGATCTGGGGGCTGCGGGACATGCCCAGCAGGACTCGCCGAAGCACTACGTGTTCCTCCTCATCAACCCACCCATGTGCCAGTGGTGAATGCAGGCTACGCGCCTGAACCTGGCGCTCCCTAATCGTGTGGCCGGGACCACACCAGCACGACCGGGCACGCCGAACAGGACGAGGTCGCAGCGCGTGGACTTCTACACCTGCAGGAACCTCAGCGGTGCGAAGTGCGGAACACTGATGTGCTGGGAGCTCCGCGCCTGGGGACGCGTCGCGAGTACGGCGACCCGCGTGCACCTGCAGATGGGATCGGTGGGCACCGACGTCCCGGTCACCGACGGCTGGTTCGCCTACCAATGGCTGACATCACCGACCACCGCCAGGGCGAAAGACCTGCAGGTCGTGGCCTACGACAAGGACAACAAGGTCGTCCGAGTGCTCGAGTAGGCGCCAGCGGTCAGGCAGTACGGCGTTTGAGGGTGGCGGCGCCCAGGGCGAGTGCGGCGAGGATGAAAGCCAACACAACCAGGGCGTCGGCACCCACACCCGACATGAAACCGTCGCCTTGCGCAACACCGATGACCGCGTCCACGGCGTACGACAGCGGCAGCACGTCGCTGATCGCGTGCAGCACCGTCGGCAGCTGCGCACGCGGAACGAGCAGACCGCAGAGCAGGAGCTGCGGAATCATCACGGCCGGCATCATCTGCACCGCCTGGAACTCGGTGCCGGCGAAAGCGCTCGCGAACAGGCCCAGCGCCGTACCGAGCACACCGTCGAGCACCGCGACGACACCGAGCTGCCAGGCGGCACCCTGGACGTCGAGATCCAGCAAATACAGGGCGATCGAGACCACCACCACCGCTTGGACGACCGCGATCAGCGCGAAGGCGAGCGCATACCCGAGCAGGAAGTCAAGCTTGCCCATCGGCATCGTGAACAGCCGGGACAACGTGCCGCTCGAGCGCTCGCGCAGCGTCGCGACCGACGTCACCACGAACATGATGATCGACGGGAACACCGCGAGCAGCGGACCGCCGATCCGGTCGAAGACCATCGGCGAATCGTGGAACATCCACCACATCAGGCTGACCAGCGCGGCCGGCAGCACGATCAGCATCGCGACCGTCCGGTGGTCCCGGCGCAACTGCGCCAGCACCCGGGCAGCAACGGCGAAGGTCACGCGGGGAGTCATCGGGCACCGGCCTTCCGCTCGATCAAGGTAAGGAACGCCTGCTCGATGTCACTCGTGCCGGCCGACGCGAGCAGGTCTCCCGGGGTGTCGTCGGCGAGCAGTTCGCCGTCGCGCATCAGCAGCAGCCGGTCGCACCGCGACGCCTCGTCCATGACGTGACTCGAGACCAGCAATGTCGCGCCGGCGTCGGCGAGCTCGTGGAAGAGCTTCCACAGGTCGCGGCGCAGCACCGGATCCAGACCGACCGTTGGCTCGTCCAACACCAACAGGTCGGGACCGCCCAGCAGCGCAGCCGCCAGCGAGGCCCGGGACCGCTGCCCGCCGGACAGCTGGTCGACCCGGGCGTCCGCGTGCGAGCCGAGATCGACCGCTGCCACGACCCGGTCGACGTCCGACAACGGCACTCCGAGCACGCCCGCGAAGAAGCGCAGGTTCTCGGCGACGGTCAGGTCGCCGTACACACTCGGCTCCTGCGTCACGTAGCCGATCCGCCCGCGCAGCTTCGGCGCACCGGCCGGCAGCCCGAGCACCGAGATCTCGCCGGTGACCCGCGCCTGCAGGCCGACGATCGCGCGGATCAGCGTCGTCTTGCCGCAGCCGGACGGCCCGAGCAGCCCGGTCACGGTCCCGGCGCGCAGGTCGAACCCGACGCCGTGCAGCACCTCCCGGTCGCCGCGCACCACGACGACGTCCCGGCAGCTCACCGCGTTTTTCACCATGTGGTGAATTTAGCGCAGACCGCAGCGCCCGGCAACAGGGCGTGTCAGGTCGACAGGAGGTGTCGTCGACCGGGTAGGGCACCTGAGCGTGATCGGGCTCGTGCGGACGGCGTCGCCCCGCGCACTACCTGTCGACCTGACACACAACTCAGACGACGGCACTCCATCAACCGGTCAGATGCTGCTGGAGAACCGGGGCGAGCCGGTCGATCAGGGTCTCGACGTCGGCGGAGGCGACCGGCTCGAGACCGACCAGGTACCGCACGACGGCGGCACCGACGAGCTGGGTGGCGACCAGTCCGACCCGGAGCTCTGCGTCCGGGACGTCGAGCACCTGCGAGACCGGCTGAATGATCATCTGGGTGATGCCCTCGCGCATCATCCGGGCCACCTCGTCGCTGCTCATCATGCTGCGGAACAGCGCCTTCATCCGCTGCTGCCCGTCCGGCGACTCCCAGACGCCGAGGAAGACCGTGGCGATCCGGCGCCCGATCTCGTCGGCCGGCCCGGCGACGATCTGCGCGGCGATCCGGCGCGGGTCGACCGGGATCGCCATCGCCTCGATGAACAGCTCGTCCTTGCCGTCGAAGTAGTGGTGCACCAGGGCCGCGTCGACACCGGCCCGGCGTGCGACGGCTCGCAGCGAGGTGGCCGCGAATCCCTTTTCCGCAAAGGATTCCCGGGCCGCGCGAAGGATCTCGCCCCGGGTGTCCGGTCCCCCTGGGCGGCGTCCCGGCGTACGGCGGTCCACCGTCACGGAGTCAGCTCCGAGATCTCGCCTTCGGGCGTTACCGCGAACGAGGTCCGGCGGGAACCGGTCTTCACGAAGTGCTTGCGGGTGAACTCGAGCGATTCGACCAGGTCGACCTCGCGCTCGGAGCGGCTGGTCGCGCGGCGGGTGTTGATCTCGATCACGATGTGCCCGCGGAAGTCCTGTTTCGCCAGGCCGGTCAGCAGATCGGCGGCGCGCTGCGTGCCGCGGCCCGGTACCAGATGCTCGTCCTTGGCGGACCCGGTGCCGTCGGTCAGGTGGACGTGCGTGAGGCTGCTGCCCATCGTTGCGGCCAGCTCGACGCAGTCCTGCTCGGCGGTGGACGCGTGCGACAGGTCGAGCGTGGTGTGCGCATAGGTCTGCTCGGTCGGGTCCCAGCTCGGCGCGTACGCCTGCAGTCCCTTGCCCGGGGCGCGCCACGGGTACATGTTCTCGACGGCGAAGATCACGCCGGTCTCGGCCTCCAGGCGGGCGATGCCTTCGACGAACCCGCGCGCGTACTCGCGCTGCCAGCGGAACGGCGGATGCACCACGACCACGTCCGCGCCGAGGTCCTTGGCCGCCTCGGCGCTGCGCTCGAGCTTGCCCCACGGGTCGGTTCCCCAGACGCGCTGCGTGATCAGCAGGCACGGTGCGTGGATCGCAAGCACCGGCAGCTGGTGATAGTCGACCAGCCGCTGGACCGCGTCGATCTGGGTGCTCAACGGGTCGATCCCGACCATCACCTCGACCCCGTCGTACCCGAGCCGGGCGGCCAGCTCGAAGCCGCTGGCGGTGGACTCGGGGTAGACGGAGGCGGTGGACAGGCCGATCTTCGCGGTCGTACGGGGGTTCATTCGCTCACCGGGGTTGCAGCTGGTCGAGCCGGGACAGGATGACGCCTTCACGGAGCGCCCACGGGCAGATCTCGAGTGCGGGCAGGTCGAAGAGGTCCATCACCGCGTCGGCGACCAACGCGCCCGCGGTCAGCTGCGCTGCGCGCCCCGGCGAGACCCCGGGCAGCTCGGCGCGTTCGGCGGCCGCCATCGTGGTCAGCTTCGGGATCCAGGCGCTCAGGTCGTCACGCTCGAGTGTCCGCGGTACGTACGGCCCCTCGGCGGACGGCGCGGCACCGGCGATCCGGGCCAGCGAGCGGAACGTCTTGCTGGTCGCGACCGCCCGCTGCGGCCGCCCGGCGCGCAGTATCGGGCCGGCCACCGCGGCCAGCTCCAGCCGGATCCGGCGGCGCAACGCCCGGACCTCGTCCTTGTCCGGCGGGTCTGTGGTCAGCCCCTCGCGGGTCAGTCGCCCCGCACCCAGCTGCACGGACTCCGCCACCGTCGGCAGCTCGTCGGACCCAGCCGCGATCTCCAGCGAGCCGCCGCCGATGTCGAACACCGCCAGCCGCCCGGACGACCAGCCGAACCACCGGCGGACGGCGAGGAACGTCAGTCGCGCCTCGTCCACGCCGGTCAGCACCTCGAGGTCGACCCCGGTCTCGTCGCGGACCTTGCCCAGCACCTTCTCGCCGTTCGGCGCCTCGCGCAGTGCGGAGGTGGCGAACGCGAGCAGTGACTCGCAGCCCTTGTCCTCGGCCAGCTCGGTCGCTTCCTTGGTGAACGCGATCAGCCCCTCGACACCGGACGGCGCGATCTTGCCGTCCTTGTCCAGGTGCTCGGCTAGCCGCAGCTCGGTCTTGTGCGAGTACGCCGGCAGTGGCGCGGCACCGCGGTGCGCGTCCACCACGAGCAGGTGAACGGTGTTGGATCCCACGTCGAGTACGCCGAGCCGCATACCCTCACGCTACTGGACAACGGCAGCAGGAGCGCCGCTGCTCCCCCGCGCATTCACGGATGCGGGGATCCGGCGCGTACGCTTTCAGGGTGCCTGAGGTTTCTCTCGACTTCCCCCGTGCCTGGGTCGAATTCACCGACCCCGACGACCCCGACCAGGTCTTCCGCTGCGACGTGACCTGGCTGACCTCCAACTGGAGCTGCATCTTCGGCGGTGGGTGCCAGGGGATCTACAAGGGCCGTCCGAACGACGGCTGCTGCACCCTCGGGGCGCATTTCTCCGACGCCGACGACGAGAAGCGGGTGAAGAAGTACGTCAAGGAGCTCGGCAAGGAGGACTGGCAGTTCCGCAAGGAGGGCCGGACCAACGGCTGGGTGGAGACCGACGAGGACGGGGAGCGCAAGACCCGGGTCTTCGACGGCGCCTGCATCTTCCTGAACCGCCCCGGCTTCGCCGGCGGCGCCGGCTGCGCGCTGCACGGGCTGGCGCTCAAGCGCGGCATCCACTTCGTCGAGACCAAGCCGGACGTGTGCTGGCAGCTGCCGATCCGGCGGACCTTCCGCGAGGTCGAGCGGCCGGACGGGACGACGTACACCGAGGTCGGCATCGGTGAGTACGACCGGCGTGGCTGGGGACCGGGCGGCCACGACCTCGACTGGTACTGCACCGGCAACACCGAGGCACACATCGGCGTCGAGCCGGTGTTCGAGTCCAGCAAGGTCGAACTGCAGACGCTGATGGGCGTCAAGGCGTACGACGTGCTCGCCGACCTGTGCCGTCAGCACCTCGAGGCCGCGCGCCCGATCCTCCCGCATCCCGCTTCCAAGTAGGCCTGGGACCGTTCCGACACACCGGGGGTGTGTCGGCTGTCGGTTCGAGGGGCAACAATGACTGGCATGCGTCTGGATCATTTGTCGTATGCGTGCGGGCCCGACGGCTGCGCGGCCACGCTCGAGCGGCTGTCGACGCTGCTCGGGGCCGAGTTCGTGGACGGCGGCGTGCATCCACGGTTCGGCACCGTGAACCACATCCTCCCGCTGGAGAACGATCGGTACATCGAGGTCGTCGACGTCCTCGACCACCCCGCGTCGGACAAGGCGCCGTTCGGGCAGGCGGTCCGCGCCCGCAAGGAGCTCGGCGGCGGCTGGCTCGGCTGGGTGGTCGCGGTCCGTGACATGGCGGCGATGGAGCAGCGCCTCGGGCGGCAGGCGGTGCCCGGCAACCGGCACCGGCCGGACGGGGTGAACCTGACCTGGCGGCAGATCGGTGTGAAGGGCCTGATGGCCGACCCGCAACTGCCGTTCTTCGTGCACTGGGACGACCTGTCCGAGCACCCATCGATCGGCGGCAAGGACATCCAGCTCACCGGCCTGGAGATCGCCGGCGACCCGCGCCGGGTCACCGACTGGATCGGGCACCCGGCCGACCATCTCCTCGACGACCTCGACGTCACCTGGGCCGGGCCGAACGGTCAGCCCGGGCTGGTCGCGGCCACGTTCGGCACGCCGAACGGCCCCGTGCGGATCTGACCCTCACTGCAGCTTTTCGAGGTCCACCAGCGCCGTTTCCAGGTGGCCGAGCAGCCGTTGCAGATGCGGGACGGTACGGCGGCAGCCGACCAGGCCGAAATGCAGTTCGCCGGCGTAGCTGGTGACGCTGATGTTCAGCGCCTGCCCGTTCAGCACGATGCTGGCCGGGTACATCCCGAGCAGCCGCGACCGGTTCCAGTACAGCGGGCTCTCGGTCGGCCCGGGAACGTTCGAGATGACCAGGTTGTACGGCGGGTTCGTCCGGCCGGCCACTCCGGGCAGGATCGCGGCCGGGCCGGCGACGCCGAAGCCGAGTGTGCCGACGATCAGGTTCTGCAGCGGGCTGAGCCCGGACAGCACCTGCTTGCCGTGCGCCGTCGAGGCCATGATCCGGCGGATCCGGCGTTCGGGGTCGGCCTCGTCGGTGGCCAGGTCGGCGATCAGCGTGGACAGCGCGTTGCCGCCGCCCGGTGCGTCCGGCGTGGTCCGCAGCGAGACCGGAACCATCGCGGTCAGCGCCTTGCCCGGCAGCGCGTCGAGCTCCAGCAGATAGTTGCGCAGGGCCCCTGAACACATCCCGAGCAGGACGTCGTTGAGCGTCCCGCCGGTCGCCACCCGGACGTTCTCCAGCCGTTCGATCGGCCACGACTGGGCCGCGAACCGTCGCGCACCGGACACCGGCTGGTTGAAGATCGTCCGCGGCGCCTGGAACGGCAGCGTCGCCTGCACCGCGTCCTTCACCCCGCCCGGCGTGAACATCGCCAGCTCGGCCAGCATCCGCCGGGCGCCGCCGATCGTCTGCGTCGCGCGCCCGGGCAGCCGGCCGGCCGACGCGAGCAGCTCCACCACGGTCGGCACCCCGCCGGGTCCGCGCGGCGACTTGTCCTCCTCGGTCCCCAGTGCGAACGGCGCCGGCATGTCCGTGCGGTCCGGGTCGGTGGTCAGCATGTCCTGCATCCAGCGCAACGCGGTGACACCGTCGATCAACGCGTGATGGATCTTGCTGTAGACCGCGAACCGGCGGCCCTCGACGCCGTCGATGAGATACAGCTCCCACAGCGGGCGATGCCGGTCCAGCAGTGTTCCGTGCAGCAGGCTGGTCAGCTCGAACAGTTCGCGGTACCGCCCCGGGCGCGGCAGCGCGGACAGCCGGACGTGGTACTCCAGGTCGACGTCGTCGTCCGGCTCCCACGACCAGTAGCCGAAGTCCGCGAGCCGGTTCCGCACCCGCCGCGTGAACAACGGGTGCACCTGCTTCGCGGCCACGATCTCGTCGTACAACCCGGCCACGAAGTCGCGCGACGTCTCCGGGAACACGTGCTCCAGTCCGGCGCCCTCCGGCAGCTCGAACAACATCAACCCGCCGACGTGCATCGGCTGCTCGCGGGTCTCCCCCGCGAGGAACATCGCATCCAACGGCCCTACCGCAGTCACGCCCCCATCCTCGGCACACCGCGGCCGCCGCGTCCACATCCGCTCCGGATGAGTGGCGACGCGACAGGCGGGTGCGATTCAGTCGAGCGGGCGGTAGTTGACGCCCAGGCGCTCGATCCGGGCCAGGTGCGGGCGGAGGCGGCCGAGGAATTCGTCGTACGAGACCTTCGGGGACCCCCAGGCGCGTTCGGCGAAGGCGGACAGGCGTGGCAGCAGCATGTAGCCGACCTGCTCCGGGCCCTCCATGTACTCGGTCCAGATCTGGCACTGGGTGCCGATGATCAGCTCCTGCTCGGCCGCGGACAGCGCCGGCGGGATCACCTCGAAGTCGTAGACCTTCTCCAGCGGGATGTGGCCGCCGATCGCCAGTGGTTCGGTCGCCGGATCGCCCTGGTAGTAGTCGAAGTAGACCGACTCGCACGGCGCCATCACGACCTGGTGCCCCGCCTTCGCCGCGACCTCGCCGCGCTGGGCGCTCCGCCACGCCATGATGACCGCGTCCTTCGGGCAGTCGGTCTCGACCATCTCGTCCCAGCCGACCAGTCGGCGGCCCTGCTCGGCTAGCACCTCCGCGACCTGCGCGGTGAACCAGCCCTGCAGCTGCCCGGGCTCGTCCAGCCCGAGCTCGGCCTGCCGCTTCTGCGCTGCCTCGGACTCGGCCCATTGCACCGACGGGCATTCGTCGCCACCGAGGTGGACGTACTGCGAGGGGAAGATCTCCAGCACCTCGCGCAGCACGGTCTTCACGAACTCGACGGTCGCGTCGCTGACGTTCAGCACGTCCTCGCTGATGCCCCAGTACTGCCGGACGGTGAGCTGCCGGTCCGGGTGGTTGCCCAGCTCCGGGTACGCCGCGATCGCGGCCTGCATGTGCCCGGGCAGATCGATCTCGGGGACGACCGTGATGCCTCGCTCGGCGGCGTAGGCGACGATCTCGCGCAGCTCGTCCTTGGTGTAGAACCCGCCGTGCCGCGTGCCGTCGTACTCGAAGTCCGTCTGACCGTGCGACATCCGGCCGACCATGGTTTCGGCCCGCCACGCGCCGACCTCGGTGAGTCGCGGGTACGCCTCGATCTCGACCCGCCAGCCCTGGTCGTCGGTGAGGTGGAAGTGCAGCACGTTCAGCCGGTGCAGGGCGAGCACGTCGATGATCCGCAGCACGAAGTCCTTCGGCATGAAGTGCCGTGCGACGTCGAGCATCATGCCGCGCCAGGCGAACCGCGGTGCGTCCGCGATCCGCGCCAGCGGTACGGCGACCGCACCGTCGGAGCCGGTGGGTTCCGCGGCCTCGACGAGCTGGGCGTACGTCGTCTCCGCGTGCCGCAGCGCGTCCTCGGAGCCGGCCGTCAGCCGGGCGCCGTCGGTGCTGATCTCGATCCGGTACTCGGCCGGGTCGAGGTTCTCGACCACGTCCCGGACGGCTTCGCCGAGCGGGTCGGCGGTGAGCCACCCGCCGTCGGCGACGGTGAGTTCTCGCGGGGCAGGGACGATCGCGATGTCGGGCATCCGGACTCCAGACCTGATGGCACAACCTACGGGTTGATGGCCGATCCTATCGGCGTCCGGAACTGCGCAGAACCGAAAAGAGCCGAGCACTAACAATCGACCTGTTGTCGTTGTCAGGTTCATGAGAAGGTTTGCCCGTGACGGCCGTGACGAGCGAGCAGCAGCGGACGACCCTGCGGGTCCTGGTCGCGAGCAACGCGCTGGGCGGCGTCGCGACCGCCAGCGGTTTCGCCGTCGCGGCACTCCTCGCCGAGAACGTGTCCGGTTCGACGTCGATGGCCGGTCTGGTCGCCACGTCGACCACGCTGGGTGCCGCGGCGCTCGCCGTACCGCTGGCAGGTCTGGCGCGGTCGCGTGGCCGTCGGGTGTCGCTGTCCGTGGGCTACGCGATCGCCTGCGCCGGCGCGGTGCTGACAATCGTCGCTGCACAGGTCGGGTCACTCGCCCTGCTCCTGCTCGCAGGCTGTCTGTTCGGCAGTGGATCCGCCTCGAACCTGCAGTCCCGGTACGCCGCGACCGACGCGGCCGACCCGAGCCGGGTCGCCCGGTCGCTGGCTGTCGTCGTCTGGGCCACCACGATCGGCGTGATCGTCGGACCGAACCTGACCGGTGTCGGCGGCTCGGTCGGGATGTCGCTCGGCATCCTGGCGCTGGCCGGGCCCTACGTCTTCTCGGTCATCGCGTTCGGCCTCAGTTCGGCGACGGTCTGGGTCGGGATGCGCAGTCAGGTCAGGCCGGCCAAGGTGGAGCGCCAGCCGTTGGCGGAGACGTTCCGCGAGGTGATCCGGATCCCGCACGCGCGGCTCGGGCTACTGGCGATCGCGACCGCGCACGCCGTGATGGTCGGCGTGATGTCGATGACGGCGGTGCACCTGCGGCACCACGGTGCCTCGCTGACCATCGTCGGCTTCGTCATCAGCGGCCACGTCGCGGGGATGTATGCGCTGTCGCCGCTGACCGGATGGCTGGCCGACCGGTTCGGCCGGATCCCGACGATCGGCATCGGCCTGGCGATCCTGGCCGTTGCGATGACGCTGGCCGCTGTCGCACCCGACGAGGCGCATGCGCTGACCGGACTGGCGCTGTTCACCCTGGGACTGGGGTGGTCCGCCTGTCTGGTCGCGGGATCCGCGCTGCTCACCCGATCGGTCCCGGACCGCATCCGTACCTCGGCCCAGGGCCTGTCGGACCTGACGATGGGTGTCCTGGCTTCCCTTTCGGGCACAGCCGCCGGTCCGGTGCTGGCGTACCTCGGTTTCCATTGGCTGGCCGTACTGTGCGGCTTCCTGCTTGTCCCGGCCGCCGTACTCGCGGCAACCACGCGGCAGGAAGTGGCTAGGGTCTGACGGTGTGAGCGTTGCGCAAGGCGGGATCCCGAGTCCGAACATCTGGCACCACCCGCAGGTGTACGAGATCGAGAACCGCGCGGTCGACCCGAACGGCGTGATCGAGCCGGCGATGCGGGCGATCCGCGACTGGGCCGGCGCGACCGTGCTCGACATCGGCTGCGGCACCGGCTACTACCTGCCGATGTTCGCGGCCACCGCGGCACGGGTGATCGGCGTCGAGCCCCACGGCGGTCTCGCGGAGGCCGCTCGCCGGCGGACCCGGGCTTTGCCGAACGTCGAGGTACGGCAGGGCGTGGCGCAACGGCTGCCGGTGCCGGATGCGTCGATCGACGTGATGCACGCGCGGTGGGCGTACTTCTTCGGCCCGGGTTGCGAACCCGGACTGGCCGAGCTGGATCGGGTCATGCGCCGCGGCGGGACGGCGTTCGTGATCGACAACGACGGCACGCGCTCGACGTTCGGCCACTGGTTCAGTACGTCGTACCCGAAGATCAAGGCCGACGAGGTCGAGCGGTTCTGGACCGACCGCGGCTGGCAGCGAACACCGCTCGACATGGGCTGGCGGTTCGAGACCCGGGCGGACCTCGAGGCGGTGGTGCGGATCGAGTTCACGCCGGCGGACGCGCGGCGGATCCTCGCGTCGCACACCGGCGTCGAGGTGGACTACGCGATCAACCTCTGGAGCCGGACCTTCTGAACGACACTCGGTCGCCTGCGCACGAACCTCCCGCACTCATAGGGTTGACGAATCACACGACCTACACGACGGGGCTTTCTGGGGAGGCGCCAACCAGGGATGTGCGGACTGCTGCTCGACGGCGTACCGGGTCTGCCCGGGCGTCTGCAGGTGGACGTCGGTGAGCAGCGTGCTGTGGTCGTACCCCACGCTGCGGACCGGCGCAGGCTCGCCGACATCGCGGCCGGGCTGGACGATCCACCCTCCGGAGCGATGGTCCTGGCCGGCGGGCCGGTGCGGCTGGTGCCCGCGGAAGGCGGGCTGCTCCCGCACCTGACGGTGCTCGGCAACGTGATGCACGGCCATCGCAGCGCGCAGCCGGCCACCAAGCAGGCCGCTCGGGAGGCCGGTCTGGTCAAGGCGATCGGCTGCGGTCTGGAGGACGTCCTGGATCGCTACCCGCACGAGATCACCCCGGGCCGTCGCCGGCTGGCCGGCGTGGCCCGTGCGCTCGGTGCGTATCCGCGGGCGATCGTGCTGGAGGACGCGAACGGCCTACCCACGTGGGGATCGTTGCTGTCGCTGCGCCCGAACCCCGACCTCGCCTCCGCCGCTCTGCTGCTGATCACGACCAGCGCGGACCGTACTGCGGGATTCGACGATGCGGAGTAGCCGCAGAGCGTTCCTCGCGACCACGGCGACGCTGGTCCTCGCCGGGTGTTCGAGCGATGTGCTGGGCCTGCGCCGCGCGGTCCGGGTGGCGGTGAGTTGGAGCGGCGAGGAGCTTCGCGCGTTTCACCAGGTCCTGGACCACCTGGGGTCGTTGGAGTACCCGATCGAGGTCGTGCCGCTCGGCGACGACATCTCCACCGCGTTCGGCGCTCGCTCGCCACGCCGCCCGGACATCGTGATGCTGCCCCAGCCAGGTCTGGTCCCGAGGCATCTCGACGACCTGGAGCCGATGCCGTCGGACATCGCGTCCCAGCGCCGTACGCCGCTCTGGAAGGACCTCCTGGTCCACGACGGGACGACGTACGGCGTGCCGTTCAAGTCGGCGCACAAGTCCGCGGTCTGGTACCGGCCGTCGGTGTTCCGGCAGGCCGGCGTCCGCCCGCCCCGGCTGTGGAGCGAATGGCTGACGCTGAACCAGACGCTGACCCGAGCCGGGATCACGCCGCTGTCACTGGCCGCGGGTGACGGCTGGGTGCTGACCGACTTCCTCGAGAACGTCCTGCTGGGCACTGCGCCGAAGGTGTACGCCGACCTCGCGACAGCAACCCACCCGCGCCCTTCGCAGTACCCAGAGTTCGCCGCCGCACTGCGGTTGCTGGGCGCGATGTGGTCCGCCCCGGGTGTGCTGGCGGGTGGCGTGAAGGCATCACTCGTGCAGCAGTTCCCGGATGCACTGGTGGAGGTGTTCGGGCACCGCAAGGCCGCCATGGTGCTCGCCTCAGATTTCGCGGAGCCGGTGGTTCGTTCGTTCGCCGCCGACCCGTTCGACATCGGACTGTTCACCTTCCCGCCGATGACGTCGGGCGTTGCGGCACCTGTGGTGGTCGGCGGCGACGTGATGGTGCTGCCGAAGCCGGCCACGGACGACGCGCGCGACCTGGTCCGCCGGCTGTCCATGCCGGCTGCCCCGGACCCGTGGATCAAGGTCGGCGGCTTCCTGGTCGACGGCCGGACGACGGGGTACTCCCCCGAGCTCACCCGGCTCGCCGAGCAGCTCACGAACCCCGGCGACCAACTGCAGTTCGACCTGTCCGACCGGCTCGGCGGGCTGGGTGGCATCAACGGGCTGTGGCGGGTGCTGACCGATTTCCTGATCGCCGTCGGCCGCCCGGGGGACTTCGCGCCCGACACCGTCGACGACGTGGTGGAAGCCGCCGTGGGCAAGGCGATGGCGGCGTTGCGGACAGTGGAGGAGAACTGATGGGCCTGCAGACCAACGGCCTGTCGCTCGAGGTCGTCGGCCGGGAGATCACCGGCCGTCCGGTGCAGGGCCGGCCACGCCGCCCGGCCGGACCGTACTTGCTGGGCCTGCCCGCGTTGTTGCTGAGCTGCCTGCTGCTGATCCCGATCGGCAGCACAGTGGTGGCCGCGTTCCGGACCGACGGCGGCTTCGGGTTCGGCAACTTCGCGGTGATGGGCGATCCGTCCGCGTTGCATGCGGTGGGCAACAGTCTGCTGTGGGTACTGGTTGCCTTCGGCATCGTCGGGTTCGGATTCTTCCTTGCCCTGTTGAGTTATCGCCTGCCCGCCGTGACGACGTTTCTGCAGCCCGCGCTGGTCATCCCGTTCGCGGTCTCGGTGCTGGTCTCCGGCGCGACGTTCCGGCTGATGTTCGACCCGACGCCGGAGCGCGGGACAGTCACCGCCGTCTGGACGCGGCTCTTCGGCACCAGCCCGGTGTGGCTCGGGCCCGGCCTGTTCTGGCTGGTGCTGGTGTCCGCGTTCGGCTGGACGTGGCTCGGGTACGTCGTCTCGCTCTTCCGCGCAGGCCTCGACGCCATCCCGGACGACGTGTCGCGGGCACTCACTGCCGAAGGTGTTCGGGGCTGGCGACGCCTGCTGGCGTTGGAGATTCCACTGCTCCGTCCGATCACCGGCGTGGTCACGTTGACGCTGGTGATCGCTGCGGTGCGGGTGTTCGACCTGGTGCTGATCGTCGTACCTGGGTCCATGCAGCAGTCCGCCGACGTCCTCGGGCTGAACTGGTGGCGGGCCACCACCACCGGCGGCGACGCGGGGCGTACGGCGGCGCTCGGCGTCGTACTGTTCGCGATCGTCGCGGCCGTCGGGCTGATCGGTGTGCGCGGACTGCGCCGGCGACGCTGGGCGATGCCCGTGACCGTCGTACGGCCGGATCCGCCTCCGGACCGGCCGCGGCCGCGACGGCGTGGACGGCGGTTCGGCTGGCTGATCGGACTGACTGTCGCGCTGGTGTGGATCTTCCCGGCCGTCGTCCTCGTCGCCACCGCGCTGCACTCCCCGCGCGAGGCCGGCGTCCGTGGCTGGTGGTCGCTGTCCGGACTGGGGTTCTCGTCCTTCGCCGCCGCCGCGAACGTCGGGCTGTTCCGCGCGTTGCTGTCCACGCTGATCATTGCGACCGCGGCGACCGCAGTACTGCTCGTCATCGCCGTACCGACGGCCTATCTGGTCGCGTGGGGCGGGCTGCCGACGCGCGTGGGGCGGATCGCGATGGGCGTGTTCGTGGTCCTGGCCGTCACGCCGGTGCAGATGTACGCCGCTCCGCTGCGGGACGCCATCGACGCAGCCGGCCTCGCCGGGTCCCGTGTCGCACTGGCGCTCGTTCACGCGGCCGCCGGTCTGCCGTTCGCCGTCCTGCTGTTGCGGTCAGCATTCGCGTCGGCGCCACCTGCACTGGTTTCCGAGGCGCTGCAAGGGCCGGTGCGCCAGAGCGCCGTACTTGCGACTGTGCAGCGCACGTACCGCCCTGCGCTGATTGCCGTTGCAGTGCTGGAGTTCGTGCTGGTGTGGAACGACTTCATCGTCGGGTTCCTGATCAGCGGTCCGGGGACGACGCCGTTGTCGCTGGTGCTGTGGGGAGAGGCGCGGCAGTTCTCCACGTCGAGTGGACCAGTCGCTGCTGCTGCAGTGGTCGCGTCAGTGGTACCCGTCGTGCTGCTGCTGTCGTTCTGGCGGACCGTTGTCCGTGGGCTGACGACCGGGAGCCGGCCATGAGCGAGGTGCAGAAGAAGCCGGACGAGCCGGACGAGCCGTCACGGACCCAAGAGTTCTCCCTGGCCATCGGCGCGGTCGCGTCCGGTCTGCTGACCGACCTGACGTCGCAGCTCCTCAATCAGAGCTTCAATCAGCGCGGCATCGTGCAGTGGGTCGGATACTCGGTGACCGCGCTGCTCGTGCTCTTCTCCTTCCTGCGCGTGCGTTCGCGGACGCGGCGTGCGCGCCGGCGCAAGCTCCAGGCCGCCTCTGCGTTGCACGCCGCCGCCGAGGACGCGGAGCAGTGGACGATCGCGCTCGGTTCCGACGCCGGTGGGATGGCCGCGGCCGAATGGTTCACTCTCAACGAGGACTGGCTCTGCGAGCTGCTCGCGACCGAGAAACCGCAGAGTGCGCCGGCGGTCGAGGACTTCGCCCGGATCTGCGACGCCCTCGAGACCTGGTACGTCCGGCAGCGCGACGCCGATGCACTGCTGCACCTGAGCGAACTCCTCAGCGTCGCGGCCGAAGGCGGTGGTCATCGCGCCCTCGCCGAGCTGGCAGCGGCCCGCGCCGCAACGGCGTACCGCATGCTCGGCGACCTGGAGGCGGCCAGCACCCGGCTGGGGATCTCCACCAACATCGCGACCCGGGGCCGTACGGCGGCCGCGCTGAAAATGCGCCGCCAGGTCGAACGCGCCCTGGTGCACCTGGCCCGCGCCGACCAGGCACCGGCCGGGAACGACCGCGACGAGGCGCTGCTCAACGCGCGGGATCGGCTGGACGACGCGCGCCTCACCCGGCCCGGGCCGGACCTCGCGGCCGACGTGGCGATCGGGATCAACCTGGCGGCCGTTCAGCTGTACCAGCACGACGCCGACGGTGCGCTCGAACAGCTGCGGACCGCGGTGGCGCGCGCGACCGCGGCCGGCGACGTCAGCGGACAGGCCCACGCCTTCGAACTGATGGGCGTCGCCGCGTGGATGCTCCGCAACACCCACGAGGCCCTCAGCCGCTGGGAACACGCGGCCCACCTGTACGCCGAGATCGACGAACGCGAGGGCCACGCGCGCTGCCTGCAGCACCTCGGCTCCGCGGCCGTCGTCACCGGCTCCCTCGATCGCGCCCTGGAACTGCTCGAACAGAGCGCCCTGCTGCGGGCCACCGACAGCGAGATCCTGACCACGTACCTCGATGCGGCCCGCCGCACCGCGGAGCTCCCGGCCGTCGCCGAGGATCCACCGCACCGGCGGCCGGCCACCTGGCTGAAACGCACCTTCTGGCGCGGTGAACAGGCCTTGCGGCGATTTGTCGGTGGGCTGAAATAGGTTGACCCGTATGGCGAAGGCGGCGGCGACACAGGCCAAGGGCAAAGCGGCGTACGCGTGCTCCGAGTGCGGATGGACCTCGGCGCGCTGGATCGGGCGATGCGGCGAATGCCAGGCCTGGGGCACGGTCGCCGAAGTCGGTGCACCGAAGGCTGCCCGGATCGCGGCCGGGCCGGTGACGTCGCCCGCGATGCCGATCGCCAAGGTGTCCGCGATCGAGGCCGAGTCCCGGCCGACCGGGATCGGTGAGCTCGACCGGGTGCTCGGCGGCGGTGTCGTGCCGGGTGCGGTGATCCTGCTCGCCGGCGAGCCGGGTGTCGGCAAGTCCACGCTGCTGCTGGAGGTCGCGGCGCAGTCCGCCCGCGGCGGCCAGCGCACGTTGTACGTCTCCGGCGAGGAGTCCGCCGCCCAGGTGCGGCTGCGCGCCGGGCGGACCGACGCCCTCGTCGACGACCTGTTCCTGGCCGCGGAGACCGACCTGTCCGCGGTGGTCGGCCAGGTCGACGCGGTCGAGCCGACCTTCCTCGTGATCGACTCCGTGCAGACCATGGCGCATCCCGAGGTCGACGGTGCGCCCGGCGGCGTGACGCAGGTGCGCGAAGTGACCGGAGCGCTGGTCCGGCTCGCCAAGGAGCGGCACATCGCGGTCGTGCTGGTCGGCCACGTCACCAAGGACGGCGCGATCGCCGGCCCGCGGATGCTCGAGCACCTGGTCGACGTCGTGCTCGCGTTCGACGGCGACCGGCACTCCGGGTTCCGGATGGTGCGCGCCACCAAGAACCGCTTCGGCCCGTCGGACGAGGTCGGCTGCTTCGACATGGTCGACACCGGCATCGTCGAGGTCACCGACCCGACCGGCCTGTTCGTCTCCGAGCACGCCGAGCCCGTCGCCGGCACCTGCGTGACCGTGATGATGGAGGGCCGCCGGCCGTTGCTGGCCGAGGTCCAGGCGCTGGTCGGCCCGTCCGCCGCGCCACAACCCCGCCGTACGACGTCCGGGCTGGAGTCGTCCCGGGTCGCGATGGTGCTCGCCGTGCTCGGTAACCGCGCCGGCCTGAAGCTCACCGACCAGGAGGTGTACGTCGCCACGGTCGGCGGCGTGAAGATCACCGAGCCGGTCGCCGACCTGTCGGTCGCGATCGCGGTCGCGTCCTCGGTGATGGACAAACCGATCCACCCCGGGCTGGTGGCAATCGGCGAGGTCGGCCTGGCCGGTGAGGTGCGCCGCGTCGGCGGGCTGGAGAAGCGGCTCGCGGAGGCGGCCCGGCTCGGGTTCACCAAGGCGATCATCCCGGCCGACGTGCCGAACCGCGGCAAGGAGGCCAAGCCGATGGACATCCAGAAGCGCTACGGCCTGCGCACCTTCGCCGCCGGCGATCTGCGCTCCGCCCTGCACGCCGCGGGGCTGGCCTGACGCCCGGGGCCTGACTCGTGGCCGGAGACCCCTGTGGCGCGCGCCACAGGTGAGACGGGCCATCCCCAGCCGCTGCGCCGGGAACGTACTCTGGGTGCGCCCCCCGCCGGGTTCAGTGTCGAGCACCGGCGCCTCGCCGCGGACCGCAGGAGACCTGATGACCGGATCCAGAGTTGTCGCGCTCGGCCACTACCAGCCGGAACGGGTGCTCACCAACGACGAGCTCGCCACCATGGTCGAGACCAACGACGAATGGATCCAGAGCCGGGTCGGGATCCGCGAGCGGCGGATCGCCGCGCCGGACGAGTCCGTCGACGAGATGGCCTGGCGCGCCGCCGACAAGGCGATTGCGAACGCCGGTCTGGACGTCACCGAGATCGACTACGTCGTGGTCGCCACCTGCACCGCGATCGACCGCTCGCCGAACGTCGCAGCCCGGGTCGCCGCCCGGCTCGGCCTGGGCAACCCGGCCGCCATCGACCTGAACACCGCCTGCTCCGGGTTCGCGTACGCGCTGGCCACCGCCGACCAGGCGATCCGCGCGGGCGCGGCGAGCAAGGCGATCGTGATCGGCGTCGAGAAGCTCAGCGACTGGACCGACTGGACCGACCGCACCACCTGCGTGCTGATCGGTGACGGCGCCGGTGCCGCGGTGCTGGTCGCCGACGAGACCGAGGACGCGGCCGGCGTCGGTCCGGTGGTCTGGGGTTCGGTGCCGGAGATGTCCGACGCGGTCCGGATCGAGGGGCGCGAGGGGCCGTTCCAGCAGGAGGGTCTGAGCGTCTTCCGCTGGGCCACCACGCAGCTGCCCGAGATCGCCCGGCAGGTCTGCGCGAAGGCCGGCCTGGAGCCCGAGGAGCTCGGCGGCGTCGTCCTGCACCAGGCGAACCTGCGGATCATCGAGCCGCTCGCCAAGCGCCTCGGCGCGGTCAACGCGGTGGTCGCCCGGGACGTCGTGGAGTCCGGCAACACCTCGGCCGCGAGCATCCCGATCGCGCTATCCAAGCTGGTCGAGAAGCGCGAGATCCCGTCCGGCGCGCCGGTACTGCTGTTCGGATTCGGCGGCGGTCTGTCGTACGCCGGACAGGTCATCCGCTGCCCCTGAGCCGGCCGTTCCGGTCCCCGCGCGGGCGGGTCCACGCGGGGATTCGGCGTTGCACGGTCCGATGCACGAGCGGGTGCACGCGCAGGCCCGCCCGGGGGCCGACCGGTGACCGACCGCGCACCCCGCTGGGCGGATATCGGCAGAACCGCAGGTACCTGACCGCATAGACTCAGGTTCCGTGGCGGCGAACACGGACAAGAACAGCACCGGCGCCCGGCTCCGCGCGACCCTCGCGGCGGTGGCGCCGGGGACCGAACTACGCGAGGGCCTGGAACGCATTCTGCGCGGCCGGACCGGCGCACTGATCGTGCTCGGCCACGACAAGGCCGTCGACGCGATCTCCACCGGTGGCTTCGAGATCGATGTCGAGTTCACCGCGACCGGGTTGCGGGAGCTGAGCAAGATGGACGGCGCGATCGTGCTGGATCGGGACGCCACCCGGCTGATCCGGGCCGCCGTGCACCTGATGCCGGACCCGTCGATCCCGACCCAGGAGACCGGCACCCGGCACCGGACCGCGGACCGGGTCGCGCGGCAGACCGGCTTCCCGGTGATCTCGGTGTCGCAGTCGATGCACATCATCGCGCTGTACGTCGACGACCAGCGCTACGTGCTCGAGGACTCCGGCGCGATCCTGTCCCGCGCCAATCAGGCGCTCGCCACCCTCGAGCGCTACAAGCTCCGCCTGGACGAGGTGTCCGGCACGCTGTCCGCGCTCGAGATCGAGGACCTGGTCACCGTCCGGGACGTCGCCGCGGTCGCGCAGCGGCTGGAGATGGTCCGCCGGATCGCGACCGAGATCGACGGGTACGTCGTCGAGCTCGGCACCGACGGCCGGCTGCTCACGCTGCAGCTGAACGAACTCGTCGCCGGGGTCGCCGGCGAACGCGAACTCGTCGTCCGCGACTACCTGCCGCCGGCCACCGGGCGCCGCCCGAAGACCGCCGACGACGTGCTCGCCGAGCTCGACGCGGTCAGCGCCACGGACCTGCTGGACATCGGCCAGGTCGCCCGCGCACTGCAGCTCGGCGGCGCCGAGCAGCTGGACGCCGCGGTCACACCGCGCGGCTACCGGCTGCTGGCCAAGGTGCCACGACTGCCGGGCGCCGTGATCGACCGGTTGATCGACCACTTCGGCCATTTGCAGAAGTTGCTCGCGGCAAGTATCGACGACCTGCAGACGGTCGAGGGCGTCGGCGAGAACCGGGCCCGCACGGTCCGCGAAGGCCTGTCCCGGCTGGCCGAGTCCAGCATCCTCGAGCGCTACGTGTAAGCACCTTTCGCAACCTGTCGCCTCCGGTTCGTGATCGAGCCGGAGGCGACTTGCGTTCTGCTGCTCCGTGACGAATACTCCATATGGAACATTTCGCACGGAACAATCCACGTGGAGCACTATGGCCGACCTGACCCCGCTGGCGATCTCGGTGCTGGCGCTGCTCGAGGAGCGGCCGATGCACGCCTACGAGATGTACCAACTGCTGATCGCCCGCCACAACCACCGGCTGGTGAAGGTCCGCCCCGGCTCGCTGTACCACACGGTCGAACGGCTCGCCGGTCAGCAGTACGTCCGCGCGATCGGCACCGAACGCGCGGGCAACCGCCCGGAGCGGACGACGTACGAGATCACCGCGGCGGGCAGCGAAGCGTTGCGGCAGCGGGTGGAGACCGCGATCGAGACCTGGACCAACGAGTACCCGCTGTTCCCCGTGGTGCTGAGCGAGGCGCACAACCTCGACGCCGACGACGCGGTCCTGCGGTTCCGCCGTCGCATCGAGCAGCTGAACCAGCAGCTGGCCGAGATCACCGAACGGCTCGACGACGCCCGGGCACGCGGGGTACCGGAGGTCTACTGGATGGCCGGGGACCTCGTCCGCGGTCAGCTCACCGCGGAACGCGACTGGCTGACCGCGACCACCGAACGTATCGAGAGCAAGGATCTGGAATGGCAACCCCGCAAGGAACAGTGAGGCCGGAGGTCCGGCCGTGGCCGGCGCTGTGGGCGCTGGTGCTCGGCTTCTTCATGATCCTGGTCGACTCCACCATCGTCTCGGTCGCCACCCCGGCGATCCTCGAGGACCTCGGCTCGGATGTCGGCACGGTCGTCTGGGTGACCAGCGCGTACCTGCTCGCGTACGCCGTCCCGCTGCTGATCACCGGCCGCCTCGGCGACCGGATCGGCCCGAAGAAGCTGTACCTGACCGGACTGACGGTGTTCACGCTGGCGTCGGTGTGGTGCGGTCTGACCGGCACGATCGAGCTGCTGATCGTGGCCCGCGTGTTCCAGGGTCTCGGCGCCTCGATGATGACGCCGCAGACGATGGCCGTGATCACCCGGATCTTTCCGCCGGATCAGCGCGGCCGGGCGATGAGCCTGTGGGGCGCGACCGCCGGCGTCGCCACGCTGGTCGGCCCGATCCTCGGCGGCGTCCTGGTCGACGGACTCGGCTGGCAGTGGATCTTCTTCATCAACGCACCGGTCGGAGTGGTCGGGTTCGTCCTGGCGCTGCGCCTGGTCCCGGATCTGCCGACGCACGAGCACAAGTTCGACCTGCTCGGCGTTGTGCTGAGTGCGATCGGATTGTTCCTGCTGGTGTTCGGGATCCAGGAGGGGCAGAAGTACGACTGGGGCCAGATCGCCGGCCCGATCTCGGTGTGGTCGCTGATCATCGCCGGGCTCGTCGTGCTCGCGGGCTTCGTCTTCTGGCAGTCCCGCAACCAGGGCGAGCCGCTGCTGCCGCTGCAACTGTTCAAGGACCGGAACTTCTCGCTGGCGAACGTCGCGATCACCACGGTCGGCTTCGCGATCACGGCGATGGCGTTCCCGCTGATGCTGTGGGCGCAGGCAGTTCGTGGCCTGACGCCGACCCGTGCCGCCTTGCTGCTGGTGCCGATGGCCGTGATCTCGGGTGCGCTGGCGCCGTTCGTCGGCCGGCTGGTCGACCGTACGCCGCCGCGGTTCATCGCCGGATTCGGGCTGCTGTGCTGCTCGGTGTCGCTGTTCTGGATGAGTCAGGTGATCGAGCCCGACGTCCCGATCTGGGAACTGCTGCTGCCGATCGCACTGCTGGGCGTCGCCAACGGATTCATGTGGGCGCCGATCGGGACGACGGCGACGCGGAACCTCCCGCTGCACCAAGCCGGCGCCGGCGCAGGCGTCTACAACACGACCCGGCAGGTCGGTGCGGTGCTCGGCAGCGCGAGTATCGCCGTACTGATGGAATCGCGACTCGCGCACAACCTGCCGGCCGCGGCCGGTGGAACGCCGGCCGGCGAAGGGTTCACGACCGGCCGGTTGCCGGAAGTGATTCGGCCCGGGTTCAGTGACGCGATGGCGCAGTCGCTGATCCTGCCGGCGCTGGTGCTGCTGATCGGGCTGGTCGCCGCGCTGCTGTTCGTCGCGCCGAGCCACCTGCGCCGGCCGGCCGAAGCGCAGCCGGTCGATCAGACGACCTGAAAAGCCTGCAGGCTCGACGGGCGGCCGGCGTACTCGGCCTTGACCACATAGGTCCCGGGCTTGGCGACCGGCTGGCCCGGCAGGCAGCCGGGCCGGGACCGGCGTCCGTCCCACGGCACGGTCACCGCCGTCTGCTTGCCCTTGGCAACGACCAAGGTGGCCGTCTTGATCGCTTTCGTGCACTGCGTGGACGTCCAGATCAGGTCCGCGCCCGAGGTCACGGTGACGGTCAACCGGTCGGCGTCGACGGTCGCCTTGCAGCCGTCACCGGTCGGCTTCAGTTCGACCACGAAGTTCAGCACCGAGCCGGAGACGATCTTGCGGTTCGCCGGTAGCGCCTGGACGGTCACGTCGCTGCCCTGACACGGCAGGTCGGTGGGCGGCGTGGTCTTGGCGGGTGTGGTCGGTGTGGTCGGTGTGGTCTTGGTCGGCGTCGCACTGGTCTTGGTGCTCGTCGCCGCTGAAGTGGTACCGGCCGACGGGCTGCTGGTGGGGGTCGTGGTGGGTGCCGGAGCGGCGCCGCTGGGATTCGGCAGCGGATCCGACGCGGCGGCGTTCTTGGTGTCGTCACCGCCGAACAGCCGGGCGATCAGGATGACCAGGACCACGACGACCGCGAGCACAAGTCCGCGCCGGAACCAGTAGACGCTGGCGGGCAGATGCCCGACCGGACGGAGCAGGCTGCTCATGAAGCGCACTCTAATATCGGCCCTGTGCTCCAAAGCTCAGGCTCGCCGGTAGGTGCACTCCACGCCGCAGTGCTGGAGTGGTACGACGCGAACGCCCGCCAGTTGCCGTGGCGGGAACCCGGGGCCGGAGCCTGGGCGGTCATGGTCAGCGAGTTCATGCTGCAGCAGACACCGGTCAACCGGGTACTCCCGGCGTACCTGCGCTGGCTGGAGCGGTGGCCGAAGCCGGCAGACCTGGCCGCAGAGCCGCCAGGCGAGGCTGTGCGGGCCTGGGACCGGCTCGGGTACCCACGGCGTGCACTCCGCCTCCATGCGGCCGCTCAGGCGATCGTGGAGCGTCACGGCGGCGACGTACCGGACGACCACCAGGCGCTGCTCGCACTGCCCGGCG
Organism: Kribbella sp. NPDC048915; assembly: GCF_040649595.1. Classification (NCBI taxonomy): domain Bacteria; kingdom Bacillati; phylum Actinomycetota; class Actinomycetes; order Propionibacteriales; family Kribbellaceae; genus Kribbella; species Kribbella sp. NPDC048915. Next base: position 119,636 of record NZ_JBEZFT010000003.1, read on the forward strand.
TCGGCACGTACACCGCGGCCGCGATTGCATCGTTCGCGTTCGGCCAGCGGCACGCGGTCGTCGACACGAACGTCCGCCGCGTCCTCGCCCGTGCCCTCACCGGAGTCGCCCAGCCGAGCATCTCCCCCACCGCCGCCGACCAACGGCTGGCGGTCAGCGCACTGCCCGCCGACGAGGCCACAGCGGCGCGATGGGCCGTGGCGTCGATGGAGCTCGGCGCTCTCGTCTGCACCGCCCGCACGCCGCGGTGCGCCGACTGCCCGATCCGCGCGCAGTGCGCATGGGTCCTCGCCGGCAGTCCGCCGTACGACGGCCCGCCGCGGCACGGACAGACCTACGAGGGCACCGACCGCCAGGCCCGCGGGCGGCTGCTCGCCGTACTGCGGTCCGCATCGGCGCCGGTGCTGAAAGCCGACCTGGACGCGTGCTGGCCGGACGCGGTGCAGCGCGAACGCGCACTGGACGGCCTGGTCGCCGACGGCCTCGTCGAACCACTGAGCCGCGGCCGCTACCGGCTGCCGGCCTGAACTGTGCCCGGACGCCGAGAAGCCGGCTCGAACGGACTCGAGCCGGCTTCTTCGGTGGGTGCTGCGGTCAGTTCTTCTTGCTGCCCGCGGCGGCGTCCTCGTCGTCGTCGGCCAGCAGGTCGAGCGGCATCGCCGGGCTGCCGGACAGCGTCGCCAGCATCTGGCGGACGTTGGTCAGCTGCGCGTTGATGCTGTCGCGGCGCTGGGTCGCGGCCGCGAGCTCGCGCTCGGACTCGGCCCGGATCCGCTCCGCCTTGTCCTTCGCGGCGGCGACGATCTCCTGGGCCTGACGGTTCGCGTCGGCGAGCTGCTGCTGCGCCAGCCGCTCGGCCTCGGCCCGCGCGCGGTCGGCCTCACGCTGCACCTGAGCAGCGCGGTCGGTCACGGCGGCCAGCTGCTGCTCGGCCAGGGCGGTCCGGGCGGCGAACTCCTGCTCGACCTTGCCCCGGCGCTCGGCCAGGGTGGTCTCGAAGGCGGCCGCGGCCTGGGCGGACTTCGCGCGCTCCTGCTCGTACAGCGCCTGAGCCTCGCTGCGCCGCGCGGTGGCGTCGCGCTCGGCCTCGTCGCGCATGTCGTCGGCCTGGGTACGGGCCTCCTCGAGGATCCGCGCGGCCTCGGCGTCGACCTCGCTCTTCCAGTCCAGCGAGTACTGCTCGGCCTCCTTACGGACCTTCTTCGCGTGCGACTCGGCGTCGGCGATGATCGCCTCGGCGTCGGTGCGCGCACGGGTCACCAGGTCGCGGGCCTCGTCGTCGGCCAGCGACAGGATCTTCGCCACCCGCTCACCGAACTCGGTGAAGGTAGGCGCACGGTCCTTGGATTCCTCCTGGGCGGAAATCACCGCCGCCTCAGCCGCATCCGTGCGGGCCTGCAGCTCCTGCACGTGCCGCTGCAGCTGCTCGGACTGCTGCTGCAGGGCAGTCAGAGAGGTGGTCAGCTCACGGATGTGCTGGTCCACCTGGGCTGGCTCGTAGCCGCGCAGAACGGTACGGAAGGGGGTTGGGCTTTCACTGCTCATGTTTTCCGATGCTCACTTCGATGGGTGGGTGGATCACACATTGTCACTGACAAGGATCTGACTGTCACGTCCTCATCCTGATTCCCCCGTGGAACCCTCACTGGAGGACATTCCACCACCTGGGCGGAACCCCGGTACAGCGAGTGCCTCGATCACACCCGAAAGCTGAGTGAGCTCCTTGGTGATCTCATCACGGCGCTGGTTCAGCACCGCGACTCTCGCCTCGGCGTCGGCGAGAAGTTTCCGGGCCTGGGCCCGCAGATTGTCGGCGTGCTCGCGGGCCTGGGCCTCCAGCTGCTGCGCTTCCGAGCGGGCCTTGCGGATCAGTTCGTGCGACTGGCGCTGCGCCTCGGACAGGTCGTTGGCAGCGCGCTCCCGCAACACCTGTGTGCTTGCCTGGGCCTCGGCCTCGCGGCGGTTCGCCCGCTCGATGATCTCCTGCGCGTCCTGGGCGGCGGAAGCCTTCAGCCGGTCGGCCCGGGCCTGCGCCTGGGCGGTGACCTTCTCGGCCTCCTGCTGGGCCTTGGCCAGGGTCGCCTCGGCCTGCTCGCCGGCCGAGTACAGCGTCTCCTCGGCGAGCTTCGTCATTTCGGCATTCTCGCGGGCGATCGCCTCCTGGGTCTGCTTGAGCCGGCTGGTCGACCGGCCGACCACGCGGCGCAGGTGCGCGCGCTTGTCCTTCAGCAGCCGGGCCGCGTCGGCGGCGGCCTGGTCGCGGATCGCCTGCGCCTCGGACTCCGCGGCGGCGATCAGATCGTCGACGGTCTTCCGGCTCCACTGCGTCTGCTTCTCGGCTTCGGCCAGCGCCTGCTCGGCAGCCTGGTTGGCCTCCTCGACGATCCGGCGGGCCTCGGCAGTCGCGGTCCGGCGGTCCGCCTCGATCGAGTCCACGACCAGCTTGGCCTGGGCCCGGGCATCGGCCATCAGCCGCTCGTTCTCGGCCTCGGCCGCGGCCTTGCGCTCGGCGATCTCCGCGACCGCCTCGGCCCGCAGCTTGTCGATCTCCAGCGAGATCGCGGCCAGCTTCGCCCGCTCGGTTTCCTCGAGCTCGGCGGTCCGGCGCTCGAGCTCGGTCCGGTTCTCACCGCGCAACCGCTCGATCTCGGCGTGCGCCTCGGCGATCTCGGCCCGGGACCTCTCCCGGGCAGCCTCGACCTCACGCTCGACCGCGGCCCGCAGCTCGCTCGCCTCGGCCTCGGCCCGGGCGATCAGCTCGGCCTCGTTGCGGACGGCGGCCTGCGACACCAGCGCGGCCTGCTCGCCCGCGTCGGCGACCAGCTGCTGCGCCTCCTTGCCGGCCCGGTCGACCATCGCCTGCGCCGACTGCCGGGCCAGCTGCGCCTCTTCGAGCAGCTCGTCGGCCTCCTCGCGCAGCCGAACGGCCTCGCTCTCGGCCTCCGCGATCCGCCGATCGGCCGCCGCCTGCGACTCGGCCCGCAGCTTCTCCGCCGCGGCTTCGGACTCGGTCTTCAGCCGATGCGCGAGCTCGCCGGCTTCGCGGCGGACCCGCTCGGCCTCGGCCGTCGATTCGGTGCGAAGGCGGTCGGCCGTCTCGGCGGCCGCGGAGCGCAGGCGTTCGGCCTCGGCGGCCGCTTCGGAGGTCAGTTGCTCGGCTTGCGCGGCCGCTTCGGAGGTCAGTTGCTCGGCTTGCGCGGCTGCCTCGGAGGTGAGTTGCCTGGCCGCGGCGGCAGCTTCCCGCCGTACCCGCTCGGCGTCGGCCTGCGACTCCGAACGCAACTGCTCGGCGGCTCGCTCGGCGTCGTCCAGGACCCGCTGGGCGGCGGCCATCGCATCCGACCGGAGCTTCCGGGCGGCCTCCTCGGCCTCGGACTTGAGGCGCTCGTTCTCCGCGCGAACCCGGCTCGCCTGCTCGAGGGCGAGATCGTTCTCGCGCTCGGCCTGCTCCCGCAGAGTGTCGGCGATCCGCTGGGCCCGCTCGAGCACCCCGCCCGCCTGCCGCACGCCAAAGGAACCGGCGTCGACGACCGGTTCCTGGGTCAGTGGCAGACGCGGTGCGTCCATGCGACGAGATGATTCCATCCCCGGCCCCCTTTCCGACAGTCCGGGTCCGAACAGCGTGCTCACACGGTGACAACGCGGTAGACAGGCGGTAAGTAACTGCCTCATCAGCAGTTGCGCGATCTTCCCACCGAACCGGCGACCCACGGAAGCGGTCTCCGTACCGAGTTGATCACGCTCCGCAGGACGATACGACCAATCAGTAGCCTGCACGCAAATCAGGCGTGTCATCGGTACGCCGAACGCGCCACCAGTACTCCTGCGGTACTGCCCGCCGCCGCGGCGCGTCGTGCCGGTCCAGGCCGGAACGAGCGAGACGCTCGGCGGCCAGTTGCCGCCGAGCGTCTCGGGTTGGTGCTTCGGGCAGGGGTCCTGCAGTACCTCGGTTACGAGTCCTGCAGACCGGTCGAGCCGGTGGAGCCGGTGCCGGTGGTCAGGTCGGTGAGCTCCAGGTCCGACGTCGAGGACTTCTCGGTGCCGGTGAAGGTGAAGTACTCCGCCAGGCCGTCGGAATTGACCGTCCCCTCGGGGGCCGCGTCGACCACGACGATCTGACCGGGGCGCAGTTCCCCGAACAGGATCTTCTCGGCCAGCACGTCCTCCACGTCGCGCTGCAGTGCGCGGCGCAGCGGGCGGGCACCCAGGACCGGGTCGAAACCACGCTTCGCGACGAGTTCCTTCGCCGCCGGCGTGAGCTCGATGCCCATGTCCTTGTCCTTCAGCCGCTCCTCGATCTGGCCGACCATCAGGTCGACGATCTTGACGATCTCTTCCATACCGTGCTGGTGGAAGACCACGATCTCGTCGACGCGGTTCAGGAACTCCGGCCGGAAGTGCTGCTTGAGCTCCTCGGTGACCTTGGCCTTCATCTTCTCGTACGACGTGGTGGTGTCGTTCGCCTGCGAGAAGCCCAGGCTCACCGCCTTCGCGATGTCCTTGGTGCCGAGGTTCGTGGTCATGATGATCACGGTGTTCTTGAAGTCGACCACGCGGCCCTGGGCGTCGGTCAGGCGACCTTCGTCCAGGATCTGCAGCAGCGAGTTGAAGATGTCCGGGTGGGCCTTCTCCACCTCGTCGAACAGCACCACGCTGAACGGCTTGCGGCGGACCTTCTCGGTCAGCTGGCCGCCCTCTTCGTAGCCGACGTACCCGGGCGGCGAACCGAACAGCCGGGAGGCCGTGTGCTTCTCCGAGTACTCCGACATGTCGAGGCTGATCAGCGCGTTCTCGTCGCCGAACAGGAACTCGGTCAGCGCCTTCGACAACTCGGTCTTACCGACACCGGACGGACCGGCGAAGATGAACGAGCCGCTCGGGCGGCGCGGGTCCTTCAGCCCGGCGCGAGTACGCCGGATCGAGCGGGACAGCGCCTTGACCGCGTCCTCCTGGCCGATGTACCGCTTGGCCAGCTCCTTCTCCATGTCCAGCAGCCGCGAGGACTCCTCCTCGGTCAGCTTGAAGACCGGGATGCCGGTCGCGGTGCTGAGCACCTCGGCGATCAGCTCCTCGTCGACCTCGGCGACGACATCCATGTCGCCGGCCTTCCACTGCTTCTCCCGCTCGGACTTCGCGTTGATCAGCTTCTTCTCGTCGTCGCGGAGCCGGGCGGCACGCTCGAAGTCCTGCGCGTCGATCGCGGACTCCTTCTCCCGGCGCACGGTGGCGATCTTCTCGTCGAACTCGCGCAGGTCCGGCGGCGCGGTCATCCGGCGGATCCGGAGCCGGGCGCCGGCCTCGTCGATCAGGTCGATCGCCTTGTCCGGCAGGAACCGGTCGGAGATGTACCGGTCGGCCATCTGCGCGGCGTTCACCAGCGCGGCGTCGGTGATGGTCACCCGGTGGTGCGCCTCATACCGGTCGCGGAGGCCCTTGAGGATCTCGATCGTGTGCGCGATCGAGGGCTCGGCCACCTGGATCGGCTGGAACCGGCGCTCCAGCGCGGCATCCTTCTCGACGTACTTGCGGTACTCGTCGAGGGTGGTGGCGCCGATCGTCTGCAGCTCACCGCGGGCCAGCATCGGCTTCAGGATGCTCGCCGCGTCGATCGCACCCTCGGCCGCGCCGGCGCCGACGAGGGTGTGAATCTCGTCGATGAACAGCACGATGTCGCCGCGGGTGCGGATCTCCTTGAGCACCTTCTTCAGGCGTTCCTCGAAATCGCCGCGGTAGCGCGAACCGGCCACCAGGGCGCCCAGGTCGAGGGAGTAGATCTGCTTGTCCTTCAGCGTCTCCGGGACGTCACCACGGACGATCTGCTGGGCCAGACCCTCCACGATGGCGGTCTTGCCGACGCCCGGCTCACCGATCAGGACAGGGTTGTTCTTGGTCCGCCGGGACAGCACCTGCATGACCCGCTCGATCTCGGTCTCGCGACCGATCACCGGGTCGAGCTTGGCCTCGCGGGCCGACTGGGTGTAGTTCCGGCCGAACTGGTCGAGCACCAGGGAGCTGCTGGGCGCCCCTTCCGGAGCGGTGCCCTGCGGCTGCGTCTCCTTGCCCTGATATCCGCTCAACAGCTGGATGACCTGCTGCCGGACCTTGTTCAGGTCCGCGCCGAGCTTGACCAGGACCTGCGCGGCGACACCCTCACCTTCGCGGATGAGGCCGAGCAGGATGTGCTCGGTGCCGATGTAGTTGTGGCCCAACTGCAGGGCCTCACGCAGGGAGAGCTCCAGCACCTTCTTGGCGCGGGGGGTGAACGGGATGTGCCCACTCGGTGCCTGCTGGCCCTGGCCGATGATCTCCTCGACCTGGGAGCGAACGGCCTCGAGCGAGATACCCAGGCTCTCGAGAGCCTTGGCGGCGACACCCTCACCCTCGTGGATCAGGCCGAGCAGGATGTGCTCGGTCCCGATGTAGTTGTGGCTGAGCATCCTGGCCTCTTCCTGTGCCAGGACGACTACCCGACGGGCGCGGTCCGTAAATCGTTCAAACATCGCCAAAGCGCTCCTTGCCTCAGAGGAGTCGGACGTGCCGTGTAGGCCGACCCCCGTACATGCATGCTAGTCCCCGGCGCCGACAGGCTCGCTCTCGGCGAACACCCGATCACGTTGCTTCCGGCCGTCAGGGCGGCATCACAAGGGAACAACCGCACTGATCACCAGCCTGTTCCCGGATCACCGCACCCGCACAGCGTGTTCGCCACCAGCGAATTTCCCCGAACTACCTGCGAGGTCAGCCATCGACGCGACACGCCGGTGTCCCACTCTGTGAAACAACCGGAATGCGGACGGTCCCGGCGCCCGCATTGGGCGCCGGGACCGTCGGCAAGCGGATCGCGACCGGTATTTACTTGGCCTCGTTGTACGCCGCGCGCACCTCGGCGGAGATCCGCCCGCGCTCGCTGACCTCGTAGCCGTTCTCCTTCGCCCAGGCCCGGATGTCGGCGGAGTCCGAGGCCGAGCGGCTCCGGCTCCGCGCCCGGCCCGCCGAGCCGCGGCGGCCGGAGACCCGGCGGCCGGCGCCGACGTAGGCCGCGAGGGCGTCGCGCAGTTTTGCGGCGTTCTTCTTGGACAGATCGATCTCGTACGTCGTCCCGTCCAGCCCGAATGTCACGGTCTCGTCGGCCTTACCGCCGTCGAGATCGTCCTCGAGAACCACCTGCACCCTTTGCGCCATCGATGACAACCTTTCTGCGCCCGCCATCGGGCACAATCCCCCTGTCGAATTCTTCGCACCTGATTTGTACCGCACAAACCAGGTACTTGTCATTCATCGACGCTGTGCAGTCATCGTGACCTTGTGTATTCACCCCGCTGATCCGGCCCGGCCGGAATACATTCGGACCCGGGATTTGCGAAGGCCGTCCGTTGTGCTATGCAACGACCTCCGCACGGAATAGGGGGAATCACTCCGGACGCAGCAACGGGAACAGAATCGTCTCCCGGATACCGGTTCCGGTGAGCAACATCACCAAGCGGTCGAGCCCCATTCCCATACCGCCGGCCGGCGGCATCCCGAACTCCATCGCGCGCAGGAAGTCCTCGTCCAGCTCCATCGCCTCCGGGTCGCCGGCGGCGGCCTGCAACGACTGCTCCACCAGGCGTTCGCGCTGGATCACCGGGTCGTTCAGCTCCGAGTAGGCGACCCCGAGTTCGACGCCGTTGACGAACAGGTCCCAGGCCTCGACCAGGCCCGGAATTTCCCGGTGCGGCTTGGCCAGCGGCCGCGCCGACTCCGGATAGTCGCGGACAAACGTCGGCTGGATCAGCGTGTGCTCGCACAGCTTCTCGAACAGGTCGACGGCGATCTCGCCCGCATTCCGGCCCGGCCGCAGCTCGACGTCGTGCTGTTCGGCGAGCTTGGTCAGGGTGGCCAGGTCGGTGTTCACGTCGACGTTCTCGCCGACCGCCTCCGACAGCAGGCCGAAAAGCGTCGCGTGCCGGAACGGCTGCTCCACGTCGATGGTCTGACCGTCGCGCGCGGTGATCGAGGTCCGGCCGATCGCGCGGCCGGAGTTCCGGATCAGCTCCTGGATCAGCTCGGCCATCGTGTCGTAATCGCCGTACGCCTCGTAGGCCTCGATCATCGAGAATTCCGCCGAGTGGGTCGAGTCGAGTCCCTCGTTGCGGAACGTGCGGCCGATCTCGTACACCCGATCGACGCCGCCGATCATCGCGCGCTTGAGGTCGAGCTCGAGCGCGATCCGCAGCTTCATCTCCTGGTCGAACGCGTTCAGGTGGGTGGTGAACGGCCGGGCCGCGGCGCCGCCGTTGGTCAGCTGCAGCACCGGCGTCTCGACCTCGATGTACCCGTGCGCGTCGTACGTCGCGCGCAGCGCCTTGAGCACGGCCGCCTTCGCCCGGACCATCTCGCGCGCCTCGGGGCGGACGATCAGGTCGACGTACCGCATCCGGACACGCGCCTCTTCGCTGAGCGGCTTGTGCTCGTTCGGCAGCGGACGGAGGGTCTTCGCGGCCATCTGCCAGCTGGTGGCCTGCACGGACAGCTCACCGCGCCGGCTGGTGATCACCTCGCCGTGCACGGACAGCAGGTCGCCGATGTCGACGAGCTGCTTGAACCGGGCCAGCTCCTCCTCACCGAGATCGGCCAGCGACAGCATCACCTGCAGCTCGGTCCCGTCGCCTTCCCGGAGCCGCACGAAGCACAGCTTGCCGGTGTTGCGCAGGAAGATCACCCGGCCGGCCACCGAGACCTCTTCACCGGTCCGGGTGTCCGGCGGCAGGTCCTGGGCGTCGTACTTGGCCCGGAGGTCCTTCAGCAGGTGCGTCCGGGGCACCGAGATCGGATACGGCTCGACGCCCTCGGACAGCAGGCGGTCACGCTTCTCCCGGCGAACCCGCATCTGCTCGGGCAGGTCGTCCTGCCCGCTGTCGGGGTTCACCGGGTCCACGTGTGCGTCAGTCATGGCCTCAAGGCTAGTGACTGACTGCCTCCAGCTCCGAATCCTTTGTTGAATCCTTGGTTTCGGCCTGACTCCGCGCGACCGGGTATCCGACCACCACAGCGGCCACCGCGCAGGCCACGCCGCAGGTCACGAAGGTCCACCTCGGACCGAGCAGGGTGCCGGCCAGACCGCCCAGCAGCATCGCCAGGATGCTGAACGACCGGACCGTACCGTTCAGCGCCGCGATCACCCGGCCGCGCACCCGCTCGGCCGACCTGGTCACCACGAGCGCACTCGTCGCCGCGTTCAGCATCCCGCTGCCGACGCCGATCGCGAAGGCCCCGACCATCAGCGTCACGAAGTCCTGGGCAAGCCCCATCAGCACGCTCGATCCGCCGATCGCCGCCATCCCGGCGACGACGCTGAACGCCCGGGCCCGGTCACCGTTCAGCCGGCCGCTGTACCAGGCACCGGCGATCGCCCCGGCGCCGGTGGCCGCGCCCGCAGCGCCGTACAGTGCCGGGCCGAGACCGAGTTCGCCGGTGATCAGGAAGACCTCGACGACGTTCACCGCCTCGCCGGCGACGACGAACACCCACAGCGCCGGGACCAGCACCCGCAGCAGGCTGTCGTCGAAGATCACCCGCAGACCGGCCGACACCCCGCCACGCTCGCGGGCCGTGCCCGGCTCCGGCTGCCGCCGGGTCCGGACCGCCCGGGCGACGAAGACCAGGACGAGGAACGTCGAGGCGTCGACGAGCAGTGCGCCGCGCGTCCCGACCCATCCGACCAGCAGACCGCCGGCCGCCGAGCCCGCCAGGGTTGCGGCTCCGATCAGGGCCTGGCTGGTCCCGGTACTGCGACCTACGAGTTCCTCACCCACGATCCGCGGGATCAGTGCGCCCCAGGCGGGTCCGGAGACCGCTTGGCCGACCTGCAGTACGCACACCAGCGCGAGCATCGGGACCAGGTCATGGACGAACGCGACGCCGACCCCGGCCGCGACCTGCAGCAACCCTGACCAGACCAGGACGGTCCGCGAGTCGAAGCCGTCCACGATCCGTCCGGCGAACGGGATCATCGCCACGGTCGGGACGGCGAAGGCGAGCAGCAGCGCGGTCACCGCGGCCGGACCGTGGCCGTCGGACACCCGCAGCATCAAGGCGATCAACGCGATCGCGTCCCCGGCGTAGGACAGCGCCCGGGCCGGCAGTACCAGCCGGACGTCCCGGTACGACCAGATCGAGGTCTGAAGGGTTTGCTTCATAATTGTGAAGTAAACCCTTCACGATTGACGTCGTCAAGGTCTTCGCTACGCTGATCTCGTGGCGACGAAGAAACGGCTGGTGATCACGGACCCGCGGGCGATCCGCGCGCTCGCGCATCCGGCGCGGCAGGTCGTCATCGACGAGCTCTTCAACGGCAAGGTGCTGACCGCGACCGAGTGCGCGGAGCTGGCCGGGCTGACGCCGTCGGCGATGAGCTACCACCTGCGGGCGCTGGAGAAGTGGGGCATTGTCGAGCGCGCCGAGGAGTCCGCCGACGGCCGCGAGCGCCCGTGGCGGGCGCCGGCCGCGAGCCTGACCATCACCTCGCAGTCCAGCAGCGCCGGGCGGGTGGCCAGCCAGGCGATGATCCGGACCGCGCTGGACAACGTTGTGAGCCAGTTCGAGGAGATGGACGCCGACGACCCCTGGGACGACGTCAGCTCGCTGCGCCGGTCGCGATTGTGGCTGACCCACGAGGAGGCGGAGGAGCTCGTCCAGGAGCTCCAGGACCTCGTCGACCGGTACAAGAAGGGCCGGACGGCGACCCGGCACCCGGCCGGCACCCGCGAGGTGACCGCGCTGACCGTGGTCGTCCCCAACCCGGAGCACCCGCGGGGCAACTGAACCGAAGGCCCGCGGGCAGCCGAACCGTTAGCTGCGAGCCCGGGAAAACCTGCGGATCCAGGAGTACCTTCGAATCCAGAGGGTTCCAACCGCCAGGTGGTCGTCATGCAGTCCTGGATCCTGTGGTTGATCATCGCCGTCGTCCTCGGATCGGCCGAGTTGATGACAGCGACCTTCGACCTGCTCCTGCTCGCCGTCGCCGCGCTCGCCGCGGCCGGGGTGGGCGCGGTCGGCCTCGGTCTCGGCTTCCAGCTGCTCGCGTTCGCCGTCACCGCGGCCGCGATGATCGTGCTGGTCCGGCCGGTCGCCCGCCGGCACCTGATGGGTCACCCGAAGCTGCAGACCGGCGTCGCCGCGCTGGTCGGCCGGGAGGCCGTCGTGCTCGCCGACTGTGACCGCGACACCGGCCGGGTCCGGATCGGCGGCGAGGAGTGGAGCGCCCGTTCCTACGACCCCGGCCTGCGGATTCCCGCGGGGACGCGGGTCGACGTGTTCGCGATCGAGGGGGCCACCGCCCTCGTGCATCCCCAGGAGGAACCATGGCCGAACTGATCATCGGACTGGTCGCCGCCCTGCTCGCCGTCGTGCTGGTCCTGCGGACCGTCCGGATCGTGCCACAGGCCCGGGCCAGCAACGTCGAGCGGCTCGGCCGGTACCTGCGCACGCTCGAGCCCGGGCTGAACCTGGTGATTCCGTTCGTCGACCGGCCCCGGCCGCTGATCGACCTGCGCGAGCAGGTGGTCTCGTTCGAACCGCGGTCGGTGATCACCGAGGACAACCTGGTCGTCGACATCGACACGGTGCTGTATTTCCAGGTGACCGATCCGCGCGCGGCGGCGTACGAGATCGCGAACTACATCCAGGCGATCGAGCAGCTGACCGTGACCACGCTGCGGAACGTGATCGGCTCGCTCGACCTCGAGCAGGTGCTGACCTCGCGCGAGCACATCAACTCGACGCTGCGCGGCGTCCTCGACGAAGCGTCCGGCAAGTGGGGGATCCGGGTCAACCGGGTCGAGCTGAAGGCGATCGAGCCGCCGCCGTCGATCAAGGAGTCGATGGAGAAGCAGATGCGGGCCGAGCGCGAGAAGCGCGCCGCGATCCTGGCCGCCGAGGGCCAGCGGCAGTCCCGGATCCTGACCGCGGAGGGTGACCGGCAGGCCGCGATCCTGCGGGCCGAGGGCCAGGCGAAGGCGATCGACACCGTGTTCGACGCGATCCACCGCAACGACCCCGATCCGAAGCTGCTCGCGTACCAGTACCTGCAGATGCTGCCCGAGCTGGCCAAGGGACCGGGCAACACGTTCTGGGTGATCCCGTCCGAGGTCACCGCCGCCATCCAGAACGTCACCAAGGCCTTCACCGGCGCGGCCGGCACCAAGGCCGACACCAGGAGCGACACCAGCACCGACACCGAGATACCGGCACCCCAGGCCCAGGACATGCTGTCCGGGAACGGGCACAACCCTGAAATCACCCGGAGTTAGCTGTCCGGTCATCAAATCGTTTGTCCCTCGATGTCAAGATAGTGGGCATGGGGGAACCTCTGCTGCTCGCGCAGGCGATCACGATTCCGACCTCGATGGCCGTGCTGGCATACCTGGTGGTGGGGCTCGTCATCGGCGTGGAGAGCATGGGGGTGCCACTCCCCGGTGAGACCACGCTGATCGCGGCCGCGCTGATCGCGTCCCAGCAGCACGAGCTGAAGATCGAGTGGGTGATCGCCGCCGCGGCCATCGGCGCGATCGTCGGCGACTCGATCGGCTACTTCATCGGCCGCAAGGCCGGTCGCCGGTTGTTCGAGCGGCTCGGCCGCCGGTTCCACCATTTCTCGCGGGACCGGATCGTCCGGGCCGAGAAGTACTTCCACAAGTACGGCGTCTGGACGGTGTTCTTCGGCCGGTTCGTCGCGCTGCTGCGGATCTTCGCCGGACCGATGGCGGGCATGTTACGGATGCACTACCCGCGCTTCCTGGCCGCGAACGCCGCCGGCGGTATCGCCTGGGCGACCACGATCGGCCTGGTCGCGTACAAGATCGGCGACAACGCCGACACGATCTTCGGGCGGCTCTCGGTCGTCGCGCTGGCCGTCCTGGCGGCCGCCGCGGTCGCGGTGTACGTCGTCCGCAAGGTCCGCGCGCGGCGCCGTACCCCTGGGACGACCGCAGACGAGCCGGCCGGGGTCGCCGTACCGGCAGTCGAATCAGCGGACGTGTAGCACCAGCTGCGGTGTCGTGGTGCCGTCCATCGGGCGGCCGAACATCATCGCGCCCGGAATCACGAACCGGTAGGCGAAGTCGCCCGGCTGCGAAACCTTGAACGCCAGCGCGGCCTGCCCGTTGCGCATCGGCACGGCCTTCGAGTTCACCCAGCGCCGGGTCTGCCGGTTCCAGGACTGCAGCATCACGGTCGTGTTCATCGCCGGCTTCACCGCGACCGACACAGTCACCGTCGAGCCACGCGGCTTCGACGCCGGACCGCCCGCGAAGCCGGCCGACGCGACCCGGACGACGCTCTTCGTGTACGCCGGTTTGCTGGTCGACGTACCGGTGTGCGTGTTGCCCTTGGTGTATTGCGGAACGGTGATCTTGTACGGACGGCTGGCGCCGGTCGGGACCGAGATGTCGTAGTACCCGCCCGCGGTGGTCGAGCCGCGCGCGGCCGGTGTCCAGCGCGCGCCGGGTGTGACCTGGGTGAGCACCACGACCGGCACGCCGGCCGGCGTTGCGCGCTTCGTCGTACACGGCGATTCGAGGTCACAGCTCACCTGCTGCAGGACGACCCGCCCGCGGACCCGGATCGGCACACTGAACTGGGCCTTCGACGGCACGGCGGCGTTGATCGAACTGGTCAGCCCGAGCACCTGTCCGCCGATCCGGTCACCCCACTCGTTCTCGGTCCGCAGCTGGAACGTGTACGGCGGCTTGACGCTCTTGATCAGCTGGTGGTTCGCGGTCGTCGCCGGGCCGATCTCCTTCAGCATCTGGCCCGGGCGCCCGATCATCGGCACGTAGCGCTGAGTCTTCTTGCCCTGCACGTCCAGCGGATCGTTCGGCGTGAAGTCCTGCGGCGCGGCCGGGACCGACCATTTGATCAGCACGCCGCGCCCTTGCTGGGCGACCGTCGTCGCGCTCGGCAGCACCGGCCCGTCGGTGTCGAACACCGGTGACCTGGTGAGCTTGCTGGTCACGCCGCCCTGCGACGTGCCGGTCGCCACCGCAATCTTGTAGTTGCCCTCGGGCGGGAACGCGGCCGTCGGGATCTCCCAGCGGTTCGGGTCACCGGCCGGGATGTACTTCACGTACGACGGGCTCTCACTGAGCACGCCCTCGATCGTGATCCGGTTCGGCTGCCCGGTGTCCTTCCAGGTGACGACCACCGCGGGCCGGCCCTTCGGGGCCCAGGCGACGGCGACGTCGGTCGGTGCCGGGTCGGACGCGCAGGCGGTCAGCCCGGCGGCTCCGGCCGCCAATGCCGACGCCACGGCGACCACTCGCCGCACTCCAGCCATCCGCAGTCTCCTCACCCCGACCGGGTGAACCATACCCAGTCCGCGGGGGCCTGCCCCCACCACCGTTGCCGGATCGGTACCGAGGGTGCTACTCGGGCTGGTTGTCCGCGGCGCCGCCGAGGCGGAAGCCGGTGGTGACGCCGTTGTACATCAGATGCGTGATCAGGCCCTCCGCGGCGTGCGGCAGGTTGTGGCAGTGGTCCACCCAGATGCCCGGGTTGTCGGCCACGAAGGCGACCTCGTAGGTCTCCTTGTCCTCGACGTTCAGCGAGTCCGTCCACCACGGGCTCCCGGACGCCGGTACGCCGTTGCGGCTCAGCACGACGACGTGATGGCCGTGCAGGTGCATCGGGTGGACCTGGCCGGACCCGTTCTTGATCGTCATCCGGACGACCTCGCCCTCGTTCACCATGAACATCGGCACGTCCGGGAACTGGTGCCCGTTGATCGTCCACCACAGCCCGGGTTTGCCGTCGAAGAACCCGGGGCGCCGGCCGATCTCGTACCGGAACGACCGGGTCGCCTTCGCCGGGTCGAGGCCGAGCGGCTTCGGCGTGCCGTAGGTCAGCAGATCCACCCGTTCGCCCGGCTCGGGCCCGCTCGGTGCGTCGCCGTCGCCGATCACCAACGTCGTCGGTCCGCCGCCGAGCCCGATCCGGACCGCCTGTCTGGTCGGCACCTCGAGATCGATCCGGCCGCCTGCGGTGACCAGGATCGCCTTGTTCTCGACCTGCGTCGGCGCGTTGATGTCGGTCCCGTCGACCGCGAGCACCTGGTACGGCGCCCCGTCGACCCAGATCGCCATCGGCCCGTTGTCGGTATTGATCACCCGTACCCGCGTCACCGGACCGGGTGCCTTGACGCGCCGTTCGCCGTACTCGCCGTTGACGGTTCGCACCTTGTCATACGTGTGCACGGCCGCGACCACGTCCGCCGGCGTCGGCTGGATCACGAGGACGCCGTACAGCCCCTTCCGCACCTGCTCGTGCGAGACCTGATGCGAGTGGTACCAGTACGTGCCGGCGTCCTCCGCGACGAACCGGTACACGTGCGATCCACCGGGCCGTACCGCGTCCTGCGTCACGCCTGCGACGCCGTCCTCCGCATTCGGTACGTCGACGCCGTGCCAGTGCAGCGTGATCCCCTCGGGGATGTTCTCGTTGCGCAACGTGATTTCGACCAGATCACCCTGGCGCGCGACGATCCGCGGCCCTGGCGACGTGTGGTTCAGGGTGTAGCCGTCGGTCTGTCCGCGGCCCGGGATGTCGAAGCGCTCCTTGCGCGCGACGAGTTCCACCGCCACCGCGGGCTTCCCGGTCGCGGGACCGGTCAACTGGCGGACGTCGGTGCCGGTCGCGTGATGCTGGTGCGTCGCGGCCGGCCCGCCACCGTGGTCGGCGTACCCCATCTGCATCGGCGACAGGTCGTTCGGGACCAGGCTGCGCTGCCAGAAGAACGCGAGCGGCGCCAGCACCACGACCGTCGCGACGATCGCGATCAGTGCACGGCGCGGCGGCGGCCGCATTTCACGACCGCCGCCGCTCAGTTGCCAACGGCATCTAAGTGGTCGTCCTGGTCGCCGCGGCCGACGGCTGCACGGCCGGCGCCGAAGCCCGGCGCGCGGCCATCGCCGCGACGGCCGCCAGGGCAAAGGCGTTCAGCCCGTGCAGCGCACCGACGAACGGCGCACCGAACGACCCGAACGCCAGCGCGATCTGCAATGCCACCAGGCCGAACACGTACAGCGCCCACTTGACGCCGCCGTCGACCTTCGCGAAGAACGAGATGATCAGCAGCAGGATCGCCAGCAGCGGAATGATCCCCATACCGAAGATCGTGTGCGTCATGTGGCCGACGTTGAAGTCGGAGTTCTTGTCGAACACCAGACCGCCGTCGACGTCCTTGATGACCGTGAACCACGCGAGCCCGATCGCCATCGCCTGGATCACGACACTGATCGCGATCAAACCGGACAGGGCACGATAAACAGACCTCATGTGTTCCCCCAAACCCCCAGAAGTCACCCGTGGGGGACATAGTGATCCCGATCACTCGGGGGCACAAGAGGTTGTGCAACTACTGCGCGTGATTGCGCACGAAGGCCTGGTGCAGACCACGCAGCGTCAGCAGGGGTTCGTCGTGCACCGGTGTGGTGAGTTCGGCGGTCAGCAGCGGCGCGAGGGCGCCGGTGAGAACGACCGGCTGGTCTTCAACGGACTGCTCGGTCCGGATTCGCTGGATCAGCCCGTCGACCATCGCCGCGAACCCGTGGATCGCGCCGGACTGCAAAGCCTCGACGGTGTTCTTGGCGACCACCGACCGCGGCCTCACCAGCTCGACGCGGCGTAACTGCGCGGCCGACTGCCAGAGCGCGTCAGTGGCCGTTTCGATGCCGGGGGCAATCACTCCGCCGACGAACGCGCCGGCCGGGTTGACCACGTCGATCGTGATCGCCGTACCGACGTCCACGACCAGGCACGGAGCGCCGTACAGCGTCATCGCCGCCAGAGCGTTGGCGATCCGGTCGGTGCCGACCTCGCGCGGATTGTCCACCAGCACCGGCAGGCCGGTCTTCACGCCCGGCTCGACGACCACGCTGGGGACCCCCGGGTAGTACCGCGCGACGACGTCCCGCAGCTCGTGCAGCACGTGCGGCTCGGCCGAGCAGACCGCGATCCCGGACGCCGGTGGCTCGCCCGCGAGCAGGCCTTGGAGCAACACACCCCACTCGTCCGCCGTCCGCCGCGGGTCGGTGCCGACCCACCAGTGCCGTTTGACCGTGCCGTCGAACACCAGGCCGATCAGAGTCCTGGTGTTCTCGACGGCGACGGCCAGCACGTTCGTCGGCACCGCGGCGTTCGCCGGCACCGCAGCGTTCGCCGGCATCAGGCCGCTCGCAGGTCCAGACCGATGTCGAGGACCGGGGCGGAGTGCGTCAACGCGCCGATCGCGAGGAAGTCGACGCCGGTCTCGGCGACCGCGCGGGCCTTGTCCAGCGTCAATCCGCCGGAGGCCTCGAGCTTCGCCCGGCCGGCCACCTTCTCGACCGCCTCCCGCAGCAGCGCGACGTCCATGTTGTCCAGCAGGATCAGCTCGGCGCCGGAGTCGACCGCGACCAGCGCGTCCGCCACCGAGTCCACCTCGACCTCGACCGGAATCTCCGGGTACGCCTTGCGCACCAGCCGGAACGCCTCCGCGACACCACCGGCGGCGACCACGTGGTTGTCCTTGATCAGCGCGGCGTCGGACAGGCCCATCCGGTGGTTCTTCCCGCCGCCGCAGCGCACGGCGTACTTCTCCAGCGACCGCAGCAACGGCATCGTCTTGCGGGTGTCACGGATCACCGCGCCGGTGCCCTCGACCTCGTCCACCCAGCGCCGGGTCAGCGTGGCGACGCCGCTCAGGTGGCACAGCAGGTTGAGCGTGGTCCGCTCGGCCGTGAGCAGCTGCCGGGTCCGGCCGCGGGCGGTCAGCAGCACGTCGCCGCGACGGACGGTCGCGCCGTCGCGGACCGAGTGCTCGATCTCGATCTCGGTCGGTGCGGCCACCTGCCGGAGCACCAGCTCGGCAATCTCCAGGCCGGCCACCACGCCGTCGGCCCGGGCCACCAGCTCGGCGACCGAGACCTGGCCCTCGTCGATCGTGGCGGTGGTCGTCACGTCGACGCCTCCGGCCAGGTCCTCCTCGATGGTCGCCCGCACGAGGTCATCGACCCATTGCCGGTCGACTGTCTCATCCATGCCGGTCATTCTCCTCGGATTCGCGCGAAACAAACGTCGCCCGCGGCACTGCCTGGTCGCCGGTCGCGGGCTCGAGTGTCAGGTCCAGGCTTCCGGACCAGTGCAGATCATCGCGGTCCGGGTGGTCTTCCCGCCAGTGCGCGCCGCGGCTTTCTTCGCGCGCGGCCGCCGCCGCGATCAAGGCCGAGGCGACGGTCACCAGGTTGGTCGCCTCCCAGCCCGGGGTCCCAGCCTCGCCGGCGGGCTGCTCCGCCAGCTTGCCGATCGTCGCCGTGGCCTCGGCCAGCCCGGACGCGCTCCGGATCACCCCGGCGCCGACGGTCATCGACCGCTGCAGCTCGGGGACGACGTCGGCGTCGGCGAGCCCCGCCGTACGCCGGTCCGCGGCCGGCTGGCGCAGCGCGGGCAGGGCGTCGGCGAGGTGCGCCGCGATCCGGCGGGCGAACACCAGGCCTTCGAGCAACGAGTTGGAGGCCAGCCGATTGGCGCCGTGGACGCCGGTGCAGGCGACCTCGCCGCACGCGTACAGGCCGGGCACCGAGGTGTGGCCGTTCAGGTCCGTCCAGACGCCACCGGAGGAGTAGTGACAGGCGGGTGCGACCGGGATCAGCTCACGGACCGGGTCGATACCGTGCGAGCGGCAGGACGCCAGGATGGTCGGGAACCGGACCCGCCACTTCTCGTCGCCGAAGTGCCGGGCGTCGAGGTACACATGGTCATTGCCGGTGGCAAGCATCTGCCGCATGATCGCCTTCGCGACGACGTCTCGCGGCGCCAGGTCGGCGAGCTCGTGCTGCCCTTGCATAAAACGCTTTCCGGTGTGATCCACCAGGAAAGCGGCCTCACCGCGGACCGCCTCGGAAACCAGCGGTTGCTGGCCTTTCGCGCTTTTTCCGAGCCACAGCACGGTCGGATGGAACTGGACGAACTCCAGGTCGCGCACCTTCGCACCGGCCCGCAACGCGAGCGCCATCCCGTCACCGGTGGACACGCTGGGGTTGGTCGTTGCCGCGTACAACTGCCCGAGACCGCCGGAGGCCAGGATCACCGCCCGGGCACGGATCGCGCCGACGCCGTCGAGCTGCCCCTCACCCATCACGTGCAACGTGACGCCGGCGACCGCGCCGTCCTCGGCGGTCAGCAGATCCAGCACCAGCGCGTGTTCGACCAGCCGGATGTCCGGCGCCCGCTTCACCGCGGCGACCAGCGCCCGCTCGATCTCGGCGCCGGTTGCATCACCGCCCGCGTGCGCAATCCGGTTGCGGTGATGGCCGCCCTCGCGGCCCAGCGAGATCTCGCCGTCCGCCAGGGTGTCGAAACGCGCGCCCAGCTCGATCAGGTCGCGGACCGCCTCCGGCCCTTCGGTGACGAGCACCCGGACGGCCTCCTCGTCACTCAGGCCGGCGCCCGCAACCAGGGTGTCGTGCAGGTGCTCCTCGGGTGAGTCCTCCGGATGGAGGGCAGCGGCGATCCCGCCCTGCGCCCACTGCGTGGACCCCGAGGCGACGACGTCCTTGGTCACCACCAGCACCGAGCCCAGCTCGCGGGCCTTCAGCGCGGCCGTCAACCCGGCGACCCCGGACCCGATCACCACCACGTCGACGGTGTCGGTCCACCCGGGCTCCGGCGCGGCCAGCCGCTGCGGGACCGGGACTGCGAATGCGGTCATCCCGCGACCGTATCAACGGTTTTCATCTGAGGGTGATGGAAATGTTGTCAATGAGACGCGTCTGGCCGACCCGGGCGGCGATCAGCATCCGCGCCTCGCCGGGCCCGATCACCGGGCCCAGATCGGGGGCCCGCAGCGCCAGGTAGTCGATCTTCACCGATGGCACCGCCTCGAGCTCGGCCTGCGCGGCGGCCAGCACCGCGTCCGGCCCGTTCATCCCGGCCTTCGCGCCCGCGCTCAGCGCCCGGTAGAGCACCAGGGCCTCGTCACGCTCGGTTTCGCTCAGGTACCGGTTGCGTGAGGACATCGCCAGACCGTCGGGCTCCCGGACGGTCGGCACCGGCACGATGTCGACGTCCATGTCGAGGTCGCAGACCATCTCCCGGACCAGCGTGAGCTGCTGATAGTCCTTCTCGCCGAACAGCGCCATGTCCGGAGCGGTCAGGTGCAGGAGCTTCGCCACGACCGTGAGCACACCGGAGAAGTGCCCCGGGCGGAACACGCCTTCCAGCTCGTCGGCGAGCGGGCCGGGATGGATCGTGATCGACGGCTCGTTCGGGTACAACTCGTCGCGGGACGGGTTGAAGACCAGGTCCACCCCCTCGTTCTTCGCGATCGCCAGGTCGCTGGCCAGCGTCCGCGGGTACCGGTCGAAGTCCTCGGCCGGCCCGAACTGCAGGGGATTCACGAAGATCGTCAGCACCACGCTGCCGTCCGGTCCGACCCGCTCGCGGGCCTCGGCCAGCAGCGCCGCATGGCCTTCGTGCAGTGCGCCCATCGTCATCACGACCGCGCGGGGCCGGATCGCGGCCGCCGCCCGCAGTTCGGCCTTGGTCTGGGTGAGTCTCATCGAGGTGCCTCCCCTGTCCGATGTGCCCGGTGCCCGTCCAGTACGTCGGTCAATCGGCGGGCCGTTTCCGCGTCCAGCCGGCCGTCCGCCGTGGCCAGTTCGACGGTCGCGTGCGCCAGCTCGGCGTACGTGCGCGCGGTCCTCCCCCGCAGTACCGACAGGTGTGCTGCCACCGTCTCGACATCTCCCCGGGCGATGGGCCCGGTGAGCGCATGATGACCGGATCGCAGCGTGTTGTCGAGGGTTGCGGTCACCAGCGGACGCAGCGTCGCCTCCGGGTCCGCCACGCCCGCTTCCCGCAGTACGGCGACCGCCTGCGTGATCAAGGTGGTGAGGTGGTTCGCCCCGTGGACCAGGCCCGCGTGGTACCTGGACCGCTGCTCGTCGGCCACCCACTGCACCTGCGCGCCGACCGCCTTGACGATGCGCTCCACAAGCGGCCGCGCCGCATGGGGCGCGGTCGCGGTGAACATGACCCTGGTCAGCTCGACCGGACTGCCGGTGAACGTCATCGAGGGGTGCAACGCGACCGGCGTGGCCGCGAGGCCGGCCAGTGGCGCCAGGCCGTGCGCTCCGGACAGGTGCACGACGTACTGCGTGTCCGTGAGCGGCAGCGTCTGCGCCACCTGCTGGATCAGGTCGTCCGGTACGGCGACCAGGACGACGTCGGCGCTTCTCGTCACCTCGTCGGCGCTCAGCACCGGCACAGCGGGCAGCAACCGGGCGGCGCGCTCTCGGGACGCGTCCGACCGCGCGGTGACTCCGACCAGGGGATGTCCGGCTGCCGCCATGGCTGCTCCCAGGGCGGTCCCGGCCCGGCCGGCTCCGATTAGGCCGATCCGTTCCATTGCTCACTCTCTTCTCGTTCCAGTCCCGCTGCCGGGTACCAGACGATGTATCTGTCAGCGTAGGTGATGAGAGCATGGCGCGGTGAGTGATGCGTGGGCAGCAAAGACCGAATTGACGGCGATCCTCATCACAGTCCCCGAGCTCACGGCCTACCTCCACCCATGGCAGTCGGTGTCTCGCTCTCAGCTGCCCCTGACCAGCCTCATCCCACCGCACTCGGTGTCGGCCGGTGTCCGATGAGGTTTCGGGCGGCGTGGGAAGGGGCGCTGTACGGAGCTGGTGGGTTCTACCGGCGGGAGCGGCCGGGGGCGCATTTTCGGACGTCGGTGCATGCGTCACCGCTATTCGGGCGGGCGATCGCGCGGCTTGCCGGGGAGCTGGGGCTGTCCACCGTTGTCGACATCGGCGCCGGATCCGGTGAGCTGGGGGTTGTCCTACGAACTGCAGGTCTGACGGTCGTCGACGTCGAACTGGACGACGAGCTGCCCGAGCAGCTGACCGGTCTGGTCGTGGCGAACGAGTGGCTCGACAACGTCCCGTGTGAGGTCGTGGAGTGGGACGAGGACGGCGTACCGCACTATCTACTCGCCGACTTCACGCCAGGACCTGTTGTCGACGGCAAAGATCTGGCATGGCTCGGCCACTGGTGGCCTGGTGCGCCAGGCGACCGCGCCGAGATCGGCCGCACCCGCGACGAGGCCTGGGCCGACATCATCGGCCGGCTCACCGGGGGAAGCCTTGCCGTGGCGATCGACTACGGACATCTGCGGTCGTCGAGGCCGCCGTACGGGACGCTGACCGGCTTCCGCGCCGGCCGCGAATGCGCACCGGTCCCCGACGGTAGCTGCGACATCACCGCGCATGTCGCGCTGGACTCACTCGGCGGCACACTGATGACGCAGCGCGACGCCCTGCAGGCCTTGGGTGTCAGCGCGCAGCGCCCCAGCATCGAGCTGGCATACAGCGAACCGCAGCGCTACCTGTCCGAGCTGTCCTCGGCCGGAGAGGCTGCCGAGCTGCTGGACCCGTCCGGGCTCGGTGGGTTCGGCTGGGTGTGGACCGCTGTCGACGAACCGACGGTACGGCGCGCCTCGCGCGCCCTGGCCGCCTGAGCCTCGACGAGCGCTGCAGCCTCCACCTGGTCGCGGTGCAGCGCGGTGGCGTCGGTCGGACCCAGCGGTGTGTCCACGTGAACGTTGGCGAGTCCGAGGCGGCGCTGCAGCGGCCCCTGTTCCATCCGTACCGACTGCGTCTTGTGATGCAGCACGATCGACGTACGACGGCTCACCCAGCCCTTGGTGGTGACCAGGACCTGCGCGTCGACGCCGTACGCCAGGAACCGCCAGCCGATCGGACGCAGCCACTTCGCGCGCTCCGGTGCCCGGCGCATCTCGATGCGGCTCAGGTCCAGACCGGGCAGCACGCGGTTGAGGACGTACGCGACCTCGGCCCGCTCGCCGACCGGCAGCAGCTGCGCGCCTTCCAGCTCGTCCTCGCCGTCTTCCTTCTGGCCCGCGACGCCGGCGATGTCCAGGTCGACCCGAGCCCAGCCGAGCAGGCGCCAGATCAGCGGCTCGGTGATCAGCAGACCCTGCACCCGGCCCGGCGGGACGGTCTGCCGCTGGACGTCGAACAGACCGCGTTTGGTGCGTAGCCCGTGCCTGGACTCGGTCAGCGTGAACCCGTGGTTCCCGACGACCTGCTTCCAGATCGGCTGCACGACACCGAGCAGCAGCGGCAGACCGGCGAACAGACCGATGTGGAAGTCCAGCACCATCGTCGCGACGATCAGCCAGATCAGCGCACCGGCGCTGGCGACCACGGTGGACGACAACAGCGTCGCCCCGAGCAGACGACTCGTCGGAACCGTCAACAGCGGCGGAACCAGCGCCTCGGCCTGCTGCTCGTCCGCCTGCTGTTCAGCGGCCGTCTTGCCCTTCGCCCGGATCAGCAGCGTGGTGCGGAGCTCGTGCGCCTCGGCGTACCGGAAGAAGCTCAGCCGCCCGTCGCTGCGGCCACCGCCGGCCACGTCCATCCGCAGCTCGGCCATGCCGAACAGGCGCGCGACGAACGGCTGGGCCACGTCGATGGCCTGGATCCGGTCGAAGCGGATGATCCGGGTACGACGGAACAGGAACCCGCTGTCCACCCGGATCGCGTCGTCGGTCAGCTGCCACTTGGTGAACCACCACGACAGCGCGCCGAGCAGGATGCCGCCGACCAGCACCGCGGCCAGGCCGATACCGGCGATGGTCAGGTTCTGCCGCAGGCCTTCGTTGTTCACCAGGGCGATGGCCGCGACGACGAAGTACCCCCAGCCCTTCACGAACGGGGTGAGCGGATGCAGCCGCTGCCCGACGACCTCCGGGGCGCGCCCTGGCTCGCCGGTCTGGTTCGCCCGACCGGTGTGGCCGGTCTGCTCGGCTTGCTCGCTCATAGGCCCCACGCCTGTGCCTGACCGAGGGCGGACAGCCGGTCGCGCAGCCGGCCCGCCTCGTCCGGATGCAGCCCCGGGATCTTCGCGTCGGTCGCCGGCGTCGCGGTGTGCAGCTCGACGGTGGCCAACCCAAACGCGCGCTCCAGCGGACCGGCGGTCACGTCCACGAACTGCATCCGGCCGTACGGTACGACGACCAGCTCGCGGAACAGTACGCCGTGGCTGACCAGCAACTCGTCCTCGCGCTCGGCGTACTTCCACGACCGCTGGTTGCGGCCGATCAGTACCCACGCCCACGCGAAGAGCAGCGCGATCACCACCACGGCGAGCAGCCCGTACCACCAGCCCACCGTCAACCCGAGCGCAACCAGCGCCACGATCGCGGCCAGCCCCGAGGCGATCGCCGCGTTCAGTCGGCGCAACGTCGCCAACTTCGGCGAAACCGGCGTCCAGCTGACATCCGAGGGTGCGAAGAGGTCATCCACGGGTCAAGCCTGTCACGATAGTGGTCATGGGTACCGAAAGAGTCGTCGGTGTTGGCGCTGGGGCCGCTGGATTCGACCCGGCGTACGAGCGGGGTGGGGCCGGGAACGGGTCGGAGCTGCCGACCACCGACATGGTGCTCAACATCGGGCCGCAGCACCCGGCGACGCACGGCGTACTGCGGTTGCGGCTGACCCTGGACGGCGAACGGATCGTCAGCTGCGAGCCGATCATCGGTTACATGCACCGCGGCGCGGAGAAACTGTTCGAGGTCCGCGACTACCGGCAGATCATCGTGCTGGCGAACCGGCACGACTGGCTGTCCGCGTTCGCCAACGAGCTCGGTGTGGTGATCGCGGTCGAGCGGATGATGGGCCTCGAGGTCCCCGTCCGCGCCGTCTGGCTGCGGACCCTGCTGGCCGAGCTGAACCGGGTCCTCAATCACCTGATGTTCCTCGGCTCGTACCCGCTGGAGCTCGGCGCGATCACGCCGGTGTTCTACGCGTTCCGCGAGCGGGAAACCATCCAGGCGGTGATGGAGGAACTGTCCGGCGGCCGGATGCACTACATGTTCAACCGCGTCGGCGGCCTCAAGGAGGACCTGCCGTACGGCTGGCTCGGCCGCGCGGCCGCCGCCTCCGCCGCGGTCCGCACCCGGCTGCCCGACATCGAGGAAATCATCCTCGGCAACGAGATCTTCCGCGCCCGCACGATCGGCGTCGGCAAACTCTCCCCCGAACTCGTCGCGCAGTACGGCGTCTCCGGCCCGATCGCCCGCGCCTCCGGCGTCGACGCCGACCTGCGCCGCGACGAGCCCTACCTGGCGTACGGCGAACTGCAGGACGTGCTGCGCGTCGTCACCCGCCCCGAAGGCGACTGCTACGCCCGCTTCTCGGTCCTGCTCGACCAGGTGAAGGTCTCACTCGACCTCGTCGACGCCTGCCTCGACAAGCTGTCCGCCCTCCCGGCCGGCCCGGTCAACGTCCGGCTGCCGAAGATCCTGAAGGTCCCCGAAGGCCAGACCTACGCCTGGACCGAAAGCCCGCTCGGCATCAACGGCTACTACCTGGTGTCCCGCGGCGACAAGACCCCCTGGCGCCTGAAGCTCCGCTCCGCCAGCTTCAACAACATCTCCGCCCTCCCGGCCCTGCTCCCCGGCACCATGATCCCCGACATGATCGCCATCCTCGGCAGCATGTTCTTCGTCGTCGGCGACATCGACAAGTAAGCCCGCCAAGCAGGTCCCACTGGGAAAGAAATGGGCACCTGGTGACCATTTGTTTCCCACTCAACGCACCGGGCAGGTCGCGCCGCAGGGGTGCGCGGGGAGGGTGGGGTCCTTGCGGCGCAGGACCTGCAGCACTTGTACGGCGGCCGCGCACGGACGGCTCGTGATGTCGAGCCAGCCGTACCGCAAGGTTCTCTCGGACCTGAGCGCGGCGCGGTTGTCACGGTCGAGGTCCCGCCACCGCCGGGCGGGCGCGAAGTGGAAGCGACCGTCCAGCTCGACCAAGAGTTCGTACGGCAGATAGGCGACGTCGGTGAACTCGCCGTCGACGGCGCGCTGCCGCTGCCCTGACGGCAAGCCATGGGCTCGCTCGACGTCGCGCAGGTACCGAAGCTCGAGCAGTGAGTGCGTGCCGCTTGCCACGTCCGCGAGGATGGGCCGGAGTGCAGCGCCGTGGCGCAAGCCTCGACGATTGGCAAGCGCGTCCAGGACCTGGCCGGCTCGCAACCGTCCACTCTGACAGGCCTCCGCGACAATGGCCGCGGCGTCGTCCAGGGTGTTGGAGATGCCGACGATGTCCAGCACGGACTCGGCCGGCCGGGTCCGCGGTGGAACGACCACGGCCAGACGATCCTCCCAGTGCGAACTGCGGGTGATCACCAGATTCGGCCGTGGCCGTACCCGCCGGCGCCAGGGGATCGTCACGTACACAGGCCGGCCTCCGTCCGATGGGATCAGTCCGAGCTGCTCCGCGGCCGTGTAGTGGCTCCACGCCGCCTCCGGCCCGGCGTAGAGCAGTGCGGCGAGGCGGCGTTCGTCGTACCCGATCGGGCCGGTGTGGGTGAGGTACACGCCTGGATGGATCGTCTGCCAACGGCGGCCGCGGAGCCGGCGCCGTACGTCGAGGTCCGACAAGCCGGCCGCGATGAGCTGTACTCGCGCCACGACGCCCTGCTGCTCGTGGATCAGGACCGCGAGCCCTTCGTCGTGCAGTTGTTGCCGCCACCACCAATCCACCCACACAGCGTGACGGATTTTCCCGGCACCCGCAGATCCGCCTGTGGATAACCCGCCTGGCGGGCGTCGACGGGATCTCGCTGGGAAACAAATCGGCACGTGGCGACGAAAAGCTTCCCAGCGAGCGGGTTCAGAGCAGCGCGAGCAGTGCGTCTTTCAGGGCGGGGGTGACGGCGAAGGTGGCTTGGGAGTCGGGGGAATGGTCCGTGCCGTCGTGGTCGAGGACGAGCAGGCCTGCTTCGCGGCAGATGGCGACGCCGGCCATCGTGTCCCAGGGGTTGTTCGAGAACATGATCATTGCGTCGAAGAAGCCGTTCGCGGTCCAGGTCAATGCGGTGGCCGCGGTACCGATCATGCGGATCCGCTGCACCTTCGGGAACAGGCGCTCGGTGAGCGCGAAGCGTTCCGCGTTCAGCTCGTCCGCGCCGGGGCCGACCGCATAGTCGCCCACGGCAACCAACGCCTCGGACAGTTCGGTGCGATCGCTGCCGTGGATCGGCTGCCCGTCACGCGTCGCGCCCAGTCCCTCGGCGGCGCTGTACGTCGTTCCGAGCGCGGGGTGGTCGATGACGCCGACGACCGCGCGGCCCTCGTGGATCAGCCCGAGCGAGATCGCCCACAGCGGTACGCCGTGGATGAAGTTCACCGTGCCGTCGACCGGGTCCAGCACCCAGCGCGTACCGTCGGTCGCGCCACCCTCCTCCTCGCCGAGGACGCCGATGTCCGGCGTCTCGGATTCGAGGAACGCGCGCACCTCGCGCTCGACCGCGAAGTCGACCTCGGAGGCCATGTCCCGGTCGCCCTTGAACGTCAACTCCCCCGGTACCATCCGCTCGGTCACCGCCCGTCCACGCTCGACGGCGGTCTCGGCAATCGTCAGCAGCTTCGCAAGATCCACACCCAGCAACCTACGCGAAGCGGCTCACTCGCCGCGGGCCAGTCCGAGCTCACGCCGCCGCCGGCGCCAGGCGGCGGCCGCGGCAACCGTGCCGACGGCCAGTACGCCGGCCCCGACCGCCTGGCCGATCTTGATCGGGCAGCCCGACGCGCACTCCGGGATCGGGTACGGCTGACCGGGGTTCAGCTCATGGGTTTCCGCGGCGGAGACGTACGCCTCGTCGGCCGGGAACGGGAATCCCTCGGGATTCAGCAGGCGGTACCAGTACTCGTCTTCCCAGGCCTTGCGTTTGCAGGTCACGTTCACCGACGGCGACTCGTACGGCGTGGGCCCGAGCTGGCCGATCGGCAGATGATCCTGGTTGTAGACCGTCACGTGCCCGTTCGGGTCGTTCATCGTCACCGCGGGATAGCGCGCGTCGAGCCCCATACATCGCAGTATGGGGTGCGGGTCAGGAGGCGGCCAGGCCTCGCAGCTTGAGGTCCACGACGGTCGGCGCGTCGGCCTGCGAATGCTTGTCGCCCGCGGCCACGACGGTCGCGACCTCCTGGTCGATCTTGTCCAGGCGCTGGTCGATCTTGTCCAGCCGGCGCTGCATCAGGTCGACGAACTCCGCGTTCTCGACCACCCGGGCGCTGGTGATCCGCGAGTACTCCTGCGCGACCTGCGCGCGCTCGTCGGAGTGGGCCAGCCGCTCGACCAGCAACTGGTGCCGAAACAGCACCGAGGCAGCGATCGCGACCAGCACAGCAGCACCGGCGGCCGCCCGGAGAATCCAGGCATTCTGCGAGAACAGCGCGACACTCACGCTCAGGCAGACAACGATCAGTAATCCGTTGGCGACGGTGAGAACTGTGGTCCTGGTTCGACGGCGGCTACCCCTTGACCCCATGGGTCGCCATGTTAAGGGGTCTCGTCGGGGTCCTCAGGAATCCGACACGCACGTTCGAGCAACAATCCGGCCGTGACGACCAACACCGAGATCACGGCCGCGGCTCCGGCCATGATCACTCGGTTCCGGGGCCCCGCGGAGCCCATCGCTCGCAGGAAGCTTAACGCGAACCCTGCGTAAACACCGGTGCACAACGCGCCGACAAACGCGCTGGCTTTCCCGAGCATCAGCAGGAACACCGCGCGCGACGGCTCGACGCGTTCCCGCCGTACTTGGATCCGGTGGTGGGTGTTGCGGGCCGCCGCGAACAGCAGCGCGGCCAGGAACGCCCAGGCGATCAGGGTCAGCCAGGACACCGTCGGCGCGACCCCGCCGCCGGCCTCGATCGCCTTCACCAGCGTGACACCGACCGCGACGCCGAGGACGGCGATCGCGACCAGCAGCCGCCGCGACGTCGGCCGCACCGATCCCGGCGGCGGATCCTGCCTGCCGTTCCCGGGCGCCCGACCGGGCTCGGTACCGCCGGACACCACTACTGCAACTCGATGTCGAGCTTGGTCACACCGTCGGTCCCGACCTTGGCGAGCAACTCCGCGACCGGGCCGTGGCCGGGCAGTACGGCGTCCCGCTCGATGTCGAGCCACGGCGCCAGCACGAACGCGCGCTCGTGCGCCCGCGGATGCGGGATCGTCAACTCCTCGGACTCGATCGTCTTCTGCCCGTAGGTGATCAGGTCGACGTCCAGGGTCCGCGGTGCGCCCGGGACGCTGCGCTCCCGACCGAACGCCTGCTCGACCGCGTGCGCCCGCTCCAGCAACAGGTCGACCGCGAGCGTCGTGTCCGCCAGAAGCACGACGTTCAGGTACGGGCCGGAGTCGGCCGGTCCGCCGACCGGCTGCGTCTCGTAGACCGGTGACACCTCGACCACCACGACGTCCGGGGTGTCCCGCAAGGCGTCGATCGCCCCTTGCAGGTTCGCCTCCCGGTCGCCGAGATTGCTGCCGAGCGACAGGATCACCTGACGGATCGGCTTCAGGCCGCCGCTCAGGGTGTCCGCGTCGATGACGTGGGGACTAGGGGTCTCAGTCACGAGGATTCTCCGGCTCTGCGCTGCACGGTCAGGGAAACGTCGTCGAACGGCACCGTGATCGGCGCCGAGGGTTTGTGTACGGTCACCGCCGCCGCTGTCACCCGCTTGTCGGCGAGGCAGAGATCGGCGATGCGCTGGGCGAGGGTCTCGATCAGGTCCACCGGGTCGGTCTCGATCGCCCGGTGCACCTGCTCGGCCACCGCCCCGTAGTTCACGGTGTCGTTCAGGTCGTCGGAGGCCGCCGCGGGCCGGGTGTCCAGCTCCAGCCGGACGTCCACGACGAACTCCTGTCCGTCGGCCCGCTCGTGGTCGAACACCCCGTGGCGCCCGAACCCGCGGATGCCCCGGATCTCGATCACATCAGGAGGAGCTGCGGGACCGTTCATTCCGCCTCCTCCTGTCGGCCCCCAGACGACAGTACCGGGGAGGCATGGTGGATCCACAACCGCCAGCCGGAGGAAGTTCGGCGGAAGACGTTCGTGGCGAGCGCCTTTCCGCCCGCGAACCCCTCCTCCGGGGCGCCCTCACCGGACGACAACACGTTCTCCGTGCACGTGACATAAGCCACGTCGCCGTCCACCCGCACCTGGACGTCGGTGAGGAAGAACTGGATGTACGGCGTGTTCGCGAAGATCATCGCCCACGCGCGCATCATCTCGGCGTACCCGGAGATCGCGGCGTTCCCGGGATGGATGCAGACCGGGTCGGGTTCCGGCAGCCAGACCGCCGCCATCAGATCCAGGTCGCCGGCCTCGAACGCGTTGTAGAACGCGGTGTTGGCCCGGAGCACGACGTCCTCCACCGTGGCGCCGGCCTGCCCCTGGGGCGCACCCTCCGGCCGCGGTCCGTCCGTCATACGGTTTCCCATCTCCTCGCCACCCGGACCGCGTCCGCGTTCGGTGCCACCGCATGGGCCCGGATGCACCAGGCTCCCGCGGCGGCGGCCAGGGCGGTGACGGCCACACTCGCGTCGTCTCGTCGTACGGCCGGTCTGGGTTCACCGGTCTGCTCGTCGGCGAGCAGCCTACCGAGGAACGCCTTCCGGGACGCACCGATCAGCAACGGTCTTTGCAGTACCGCGAATTCCCGCAACCGGCGCAGAATTTCCCAGTTGTGCTCCGCGTTCTTCGCGAAACCGAGTCCCGGATCGAGTGCGACCCGGTTCAGGTCGATGCCCGCGGCGGTCAGCGCGTCGAGGCGAAGGCGCAACTCGGCGATGACCTCCGCGACCACGTCGCCGTACTCGGCCTTGTTCTGCATGTCGACCGAATGCCCGCGCCAGTGCATGCACACGTACGGCGTCCCGCGCTCGGCGATCAGCGGCAGCATGTCCGGATCGGCCAGCCCACCAGACACGTCGTTGATCATCGTGGCGCCCGCGTTCAGGACCAGCTCCGCGACCCGGGACCGCATGGTGTCGACGGAGATGATCGCGCCCTCCGCGGCGAGCGCTTCGACCACCGGGATCACCCGGCGGATCTCTTCTTCCTCCGAGGGGCGCACCGCGCGCGGGCGGGTCGATTCACCGCCGACGTCGAGCAGGTCCGCGCCCTCGGCCAGCAACTCGCGGCCGTGCTTGATCGCGGCGCTCGGCTCGAACCACTCGCCGCCGTCCGAGAACGAGTCCGGTGTCACGTTCACCACACCCATCACGAGACACCGGTCCAGGACCGGTAATCCGTCGACGTGACCCCATGACTCAGTTCTCACCCACACACCGTAGTAGCCCACGCGGCTCGGCTGTAGCGCGACCTCGTGGTTTGCCGTGTCGGGCGGCTGATCTGCGGGTCAGCGCGCGAGGATCAAGCGGGACTTCGTGGACTGCAGCACCGGCGTGATCGGTTGCGCGTACGACTCGTTCGTCTGGCCGTGCTTCTCCAGGCACTGCCCGTCGATCAGCGCCGCGCCGCTGGTGATGCCCTGCGCGTAGTTCCCGGTCATGCTCGCGCCGCCGGAGTCACCCGCCTCGACACAGGCGGTGTGCTGGAACAGGCCGCGCACCACGCGGTTGTTGCCGTAGTTGACCGTGACGTTCCGCGCGACGATCCGCCCGCAGGTCCAGCC
Organism: Kribbella sp. NPDC048915; assembly: GCF_040649595.1. NCBI lineage: Bacteria > Bacillati > Actinomycetota > Actinomycetes > Propionibacteriales > Kribbellaceae > Kribbella > Kribbella sp. NPDC048915. Next base: position 151,167 of record NZ_JBEZFT010000003.1, read on the forward strand.
GGTGCTCTTGCCGGACTTGCACAGCGTCGAGCCCACGGTCGGCTCGGCGATCCCCTTGACCGCCACATTGCCGTTGCCCCAGCCCTCGACGTATCCCTGCTGGTCCCAGCCCTGGATCACGCCGACCGACCCGAAGTCGCTGCCGGGGAAACTCGACATCGACGTGTTGCCGAGCACGTACCCGTTGCGGGAGAACGACGGCCGCCCGGACGTGCAGTGCCCCGCGGTCAGGAAGATCCGGTTGCCCTTGCGGGTCACCGCGTTGAACCCGAGCGAGCAGACGTACCCGGTGTTCTTGTCCACCTGGACGCCGCCGCGCAGGCTGAAGTCGTCGGCGGTGGTCCGGACCGTACCGGACACGCGGCGCACGGTGACCCGGTCGCCGTTCGCCTCCGCGCGGGCCACGAACCGCTTGGTGATCGAGTCCCGCGCGGTCCTCGGCACCGAGACCACCACGGTCCCCGACACCGGATCGACGTACCACGAGCGCACCTTGCCGGCGCTGGAGCTGGTGGCCAGCCGATCCAGCTGGTGCTGTACGGCGGTCAACTGGCGGGCGGTGTACTTCACCAGGTGCGGAATCGCGCCGAGCTGGCGGACCAGTGCGGCCGTCGTCAGGTCCGACACCGCGACGACCAGCTCACCGGCCTCGTCGTAGTAACTGCCGACAACGCCGTCGTCGGAGCCGAGCTCGGCCTCGAGGGTTTCCGCGACGAGCGGATCCACCGTCGCCTTCCCGGTCTGCTGGCGAGTCTGCTGGGCGGTCTGCTGGCCTGCCTTGGGGCCGGTCTGGGGGCGCGTGTCCGCCGTCGCCCAGTTCGCCGCGACCAGGCCGCCTGCCGTCAGGACGACGACCCCGGCAAGTGCGGCGCCGACCCGGAAACGCCCTGACATCCTGTCCTCCTCACGCCGGCACCTGGTCCCCGTTGGCCAAGCACCAACACGGAAAGTAAACGCTCAGCCACAGAATGTCCATAGTCCCGGACTCTCAAACGTCAACGAGTGCGCCGGGCGACGGGCTACGGGTGGCCGGCAAAACCAGCCCTGCCGCCGACAATCAGCCGACGATCAGGCTCATCGCCTCGGCCCGGGTGACCGGGTTGCGGAGCTGGCCGCGGACGGCCGAGGTGATCGTCTTCGCCCCCGGTTTCCGGACGCCGCGCATCGTCATGCACAGGTGCTCGCACTCGATCACCACGATCACGCCGCGCGGCTGGAGGATCTCCACCAGCGACTCGGCGACCTGCGTGGTCAGCCGCTCCTGGACCTGCGGCCGCTTCGCGTACACGTCGACCAGCCGGGCCAGCTTCGACAGCCCGGTCACGCGGCCGTCGCGGCTCGGGATGTACCCGACGTGCGCGACGCCGGTGAACGGGACCAGGTGGTGCTCGCAGAGGCTCCAGACCTCGATGTCCTTCACCAGGATCATCTCGTCGTGCTCGAGCGCGAACGTGGTGGTCAGCACGTCCTCGGCGCCCTGACCGAGGCCGGCGGTGATCTCGGCGTACGACCGGGCCACCCGGGCCGGTGTGTCCTGCAGGCCCTCGCGGTCCGGGTCCTCGCCGATCGCGAACAGCAGCTCGCGGACGGCCCGCTCGGCCCGCGCGTGGTCGAACTTCGGTGACGTCACCCCCGAACGCTACCGCCCGGAACAAGCCGATGCCCGCCACCCCGGGTGGGGATGACGGGCATCGTGCCGACTCAGATCAGCGCAGATCAGCTCACTGGTTGCTGGGCGGCGGCGTCGGGCCGCTGCCGTACTCCGGCGGGCGGATCGCCTCGTCCGGGCCGACGGACCCGCCCGGCAGGACGTCCTGCAGCGAGCCGTTCTGCTCGGCGCGGTTGTTGACCGGCATCACCGGCGGCTGGTCGGACGGGACCCGCGTGGCCGAGCCGGTCCAGGCCGGCCGGCGGTCGCGCTTGACCACCGGCGCGAAGACCCGGGCGATCTCGTTCTTGTCCAGGGTCTCCTTCTCCAGCAGCTCCTCGACCAGGTGGTCCAGGACCGCCCGGTTCTCGTTCAGGATGTCGAAGGCCTCCTGGTGCGCGTTCAGGATCAGCTTGCCGACCTCCTCGTCGACCGCGGCCGCGATCTCCTCGGAGTAGTTCCGCTGGCTGCCCAGGTCACGACCGAGGAACGGCTCGCTGCTGTCCTGGCCGAACTTGATCGCGCCGAGCCGCTCGGTCATGCCGTACTGCGTGACCATCGCCCGGGCCAGCGCGGTGGCCTTCTCGATGTCGTTGCTGGCGCCCGTGGTCGGGTCGTGGAAGACCATCTCCTCGGCTGCCCGGCCGCCGAGCATGTAGGCCAGCTTGTCCAGCATCTCGGAGCGGGTGGTCGAGTACTTGTCCTCGTCCGGCATCACCATCGTGTAGCCGAGCGCGCGGCCGCGCGGCAGGATCGTCACCTTCTGCACCGGGTCGGAGTGCGGCAGCGCCGCCGCGACCAGGGCGTGGCCACCCTCGTGGTACGCGGTGAGCACCTTCTCCTTGTCCGACATCAGGCGGGTCCGCCGCTGCGGACCGGCGATCACGCGGTCGATGGCCTCGTCCAGCGCCCGGTTGTCGATCATCTGCGCGTTCGACCGGGCGGTCAGCAGGGCCGCCTCGTTCAGCACGTTGGCCAGGTCGGCACCGGTCATGCCCGGCGTCCGGCGGGCCACGGCGGCCAGGTCGACGTCCTGCGCCATCGGCTTGCCGCGGGCGTGCACCTTGAGGATCTTCAGCCGGCCGGGCAGGTCCGGCGCGTCGACGGCGATCTGCCGGTCGAAGCGGCCGGGCCGCAGCAGCGCCGGGTCGAGCACGTCGGGCCGGTTGGTGGCCGCGATCAGGATCACACCGCCGCGGACGTCGAAGCCGTCCATCTCGACCAGCAGCTGGTTCAGCGTCTGCTCGCGCTCGTCGTGACCGCCGCCGAGGCCCGCGCCACGGTGCCGCCCGACGGCGTCGATCTCGTCGATGAACACGATCGCCGGCGCGTTCGCCTTGGCCTGCTCGAACAGGTCCCGGACCCGGGAGGCACCGACACCGACGAACATCTCGACGAAGTCCGAACCGGAGATCGAGTAGAACGGCACACCGGCCTCACCCGCGACCGCACGGGCCAGCAGCGTCTTACCGGTACCGGGCTGTCCGTAGAGCAGCACACCCTTGGGGATCTTGGCGCCGACCGCCTGGAACTTGCCCGGCTCCTGCAGGAACTCCTTGATCTCCTGCAGCTCCTCGATCGCCTCGTCCACACCGGCGACGTCGGCGAACGTGGTCTTCGGGGTGTCCTTGGTGACCAGCTTGGCCTTCGACTTGGCGAAGCTCATCACCCGGGAGCCACCGCCCTGCATCGAGTTCATCAGGAAGATGAACACGACCGCGATCAGCAGGAACGGGATCAGCGTGGAGAACACCTGGCCGATGAAGCTCGGCTTCGGGTTCTCGACGTCGTACCGCTCGATCTTGCCGTCGGTGAACAGTGTCTGCAGGTCGTTGCCGAGCCCCTGGCCCTGGCCGTCCACCCAGTGCGCCCGGACCTTGGTGCCGTCGGTCTTCTCGACCCGGATCTCCTGGTCGGGATTCACCAGCGTGACCGTCTTGATCGTCTTGTCGCTCGACGACTTGGCCTGCTGGATCAGCTGGACCACCTGGCCCGTGGGCTCGGTCTTGTACCCGGTCGAACCGGTCAGGAGCTGCCCGATCACCAGCACGCCGAGGAAGGCGACGACGATCCAGAACAGGGGTCCGCGGAAGATGCGCTTCACGTCCATGATCGAGGCCGAGGCCTCGTCCCTCCTAGCTCGGCAGGCCCGGGTGTGACGGGCTTGTGTCGGTAGTACCAGTCCAAGTGTCTCGTGCCGCACAAGACAACACAGCACGAGGGTCACGTAAGACGGTACGACCCGTTGTACAGGCCGTCACCAAGTCTGCCCTGAACCCCGGGTCGGGGCCATGGGGTCGGGGAGGGTATCTGCGCCGCCCGGCGCAGCTGTCAGGAATACACGTGCGGTGCCAGCGTGGCGACGCAGCGCAGGTTGCGGTACTTCTCCGCGTAGTCCAGCCCGTAGCCGACGACGAACTCGTCCGGCAGTTCCAGGCCGACGTACTTCACCGGGACCCGCATCTTCGCCGCGTCCGGCTTCACGAACGCCGTGCACAGCTCCAGCGAGGCCGGCTTGCGTGACTCCAGGTTGCTGACCAGCCAGCTGAGCGTGAGGCCGGTGTCGATGATGTCCTCGACGATCAGCACGTGCCGGTTGGTGATGTCGGTGTCCAGGTCCTTCTGGATCCGCACCACACCCGACGACTTGGTCCCCGAGCCGTACGACGAGATGGCCATCCAGTCCATCTCCACGTGCCGGCTGAACGACCGGGCCAGGTCGGCCATCACCATCACCGCGCCGCGCAGTACCCCGACCAGCAGCAGGTCCTTGCCCTCGTAGTCGGCCTCGATCCGCGCTGCCAGCTCGCGCAGCTTCGCGAGGATCTGCTCCTCGGTGTAATGGATCTTGGTCAGGTCCTTCTCGATGTCCGCCGCATCCACGCCGCTCAGGGTGTCACATCCCGTCCGAAGATGATGAATCCGCCCTGGCGGATCGCGCGAACGCCCTGGGGCAGGTCGATCCAGCGCTGACCGCGCCAGTCGGTCACCAGTTCGTCGACGGACGCGACATGGCCGGCGGTCAGGTCGGTGGCGCGGCAGCCTGCTTCCAGCGCGGCCTGGCGCAGTACGCGCGTGCGGATCGCGGCCGGTTGCTCCTCGAGTACGGCGATGTCCGCGCGCACCTGTCCCTCGACGCGGCTCAGTGCGCTCTCCGCAACCTCCGCGGCGAGCTGGTCCAGCGCGTCCGCATCCGCCCGGAGCAGTCCCGCCGTACGGGCCAGCGCCTCGACCACACCCGGTCCCAGCGCCTCCTCCAGCACCGGCAGCACCTCGTGCCGCACCCGGACCCGCGTGTACTGCGGGTCGTCGTTGTGCGGGTCGTGCCACGGCCGGAGCCCCGACGCGATGCACGCTGCGGCCGTCGTGGCCCGCGGCACCTCCAGGAACGGGCGGCGCAGCAGTCCGACAGCCGGAGCCATCCCGGCGAGCGAACGAGCACCGGACCCGCGGCCCAGCCCGAGCAGTACGGTCTCCGCCTGGTCGTCGCGGGTGTGAGCCAGCAGTACGACGTCCGCGCCGACCTCGTCGGCCGCCGCGCGCAGAGCGTCGTACCGGGCCGAGCGGGCTGCTCCCTCCGGACCGCCCTGGTTGCCGACCTCGACCTCACGGACCTCCACAGGGTCCAGTCCGAGTCCACGGCACTGCTCGGCCGCCGTCCGGGCCACATGTCCCGAGTCGGGCTGCAGCCCGTGGTCCACGATCACCGCGCCGGCCCGTAGGCCCAGTTTGGGCGCTTCGAACGCGGTGGCGGCCGCCAGCGCGAGTGAATCGGTGCCGCCGGAGCAGGCGACCAGGACCGTCGTCCCCTGCGGCAGCTCGCTGAGTGTGGCACGGACGGCCTCGCGCGTCCGGGCGACGGCCGGGTGCAGCTTCCCCCGCCGTTGCCGGACCAGGCGCTCAGCCGTGGAGTCGGGTGACCCAGTCATCGGGGTTGGCGATCTCGTTCTTGGTCGGGAGCGTGTTCGGTCCGGTCCAGACGCGGTTGAAGCCCTCCATCCCGACGCGGTCGACCACACGGCGTACGAACGCGGCACCGTCCTTGTACTGCCGCAGCTTGGCGTCCAGACCGAGCAGCCGCTTCAGCAGCTGGTCCACCGGGTTGCCACTGGCACGGCGGGACGTGAACTTGGAGCGGATCGTGTCGACGGTCGGAATGACCGTCGGCCCCACACCGTCCATCACGAAGTCGGCGTGGCCCTCCAGCAGCGACATCACCGCGGTCAGCCGGTCCAGCACCGCACGCTGCTCCGGCGACTGCATCAGGTCCACCAGACTGAGCTCGGCCTCCCCGCGCACCGAGCGGCCCAGGCGCTGGACGGCCTCGCGGAACATCGCGGCGTACGCCGATGCGTCCAGCTCGGCCTGGTCCAGGAACAGGGCGATCTCCGAGCGCAGGTGGTCTCGCAGCCAGGGCACCGCGGTGAACTGGACCCGGTGCGTCTCCTCGTGCAGACACACCCACAGGCGGAAGTCCCGCGGTACGACGCCGAGCTCGGACTCCACGTGCATGACGTTGGGAGCCACCAGCAACAGCCGTCCGGTCAGACCGGGACGGTCCGGGTCGGGCTGCGCCGGGAAGAACGGGTCGAACTGGCCCAGGACCCGCGACGACAGGAAGGCCAGCAGCGCACCGGCCTCGATTCCGGTCACCCGGGAGCCGACCGCGGACGACAGGCCCGGGCTCCGCTCCGCCTTCTCGCGCAGCTTGTCCGCCAGCGGCTGCAGGACCGTGCGGAACCCGTCCGCGTTCGCCTGCACCCAGCCCGGCCGGTCGACGATCAGCACCGGGGCCGTGGCCGACGTGGCCTGCAGCCCGGTGAAGTCGCGCACATGGGTCTCGGACTCGGCCGCGAACTGCCGCAGCTCGCCCACCACCTGGTCCGCCTCCGTGCGGCTGACCGCCGGGCCCGGACGCAGCAGCTTCCGCGCCACACCGGTCGCCAGCTGCCAGTCGACCATCTCGCTCGTGGTCCCGCCATCAGCCGTGCTCATACAAAGACCCTAGTGGTATGTCACAACCTTTGGGGTCAGCAGCCGCAGTTGGCCAGGGCGGCGGTGGCGCGGTCGAGGGCGGCGCGGGCGTCAAGGGTCTTCGGGACCGGCACGCTGTCGCTGGCGACCGCGAACACCAACAGCGTCCCGGTGCGGTCCAGCGCATACCCGGCGAGGCTGTGGACGCCGGTGAGTGTTCCGGTCTTCGCCCGGACCACGCCGGTCCCGGTACCGGTGCCCGCGGTACTGAACCGCTGCGCGAGGCTCCCGTTGAACGCGGCCACCGGCAGACCGGTCAGCAGGTGCCGGAGCTCCGGGTGATCCTTCGACGCGGCCACCCGGACCGCGCCGGCCAGCAGGTCGAGCGGGACCTTGTTGCTGCGGGTCAGGCCGCTGCCGTCGTAAATCCTGGCCTTACTGACGTCCAGGCCCAGCTTGGTCAGCGTGGCCCGCAGCCCCTTGACGCCCCCTGCGTACGACCCGCCGTTGCCGGTCGCGACACCGACCTGCCGCAGCAGCACCTCGGCGCCGTCGTTGTCGCTGTGCAGGTTCACGTACTCGACGATCTGGCCGACCGTCGGCGACTTGACCAGGGCGAGCGAGGTGGCCCCGGCCGGGGCCTTCGTAGGCTTCACGGTGGCAGCGACCTTGACGCCGTTCTGCTGCAGGAGCTTCTGGAACGCCACCGCGGCGGACTGTGCCGGGGAGCTGGAGCGCTTCGCCATGCCAGGCGTCAAGCGGCCTTCGTTCACCCAGAGCGCCGACGTCGGGGCCGCGATGCCCTCCGGTACGTAGTTCGCCTCCCAGTTCGCGTTGATCGCCGGGCCGGTGAACAGCGTCGCGTCGTACCCGAGCGTCACCGAGGTGACCCCCTGCGCCTTCAGCGCCTTCGCCGTACCGGCCGCCAGCGTCTGCAGCGTCGCGCGCGCCGGGAAGCCGTCCCGCGCGGACGGCTTGATCGTCAGCAGTGGGTCACCGCCGCCCACCAGCACGATCGACGCCGCGCCACCGGACGCCGGGGCGCTGCTCACGACCCTCGTGGTGAACCGGTGGTCCGGTCCGAGCGTCGCCAGCGCCGACACCGTGGTCAACAGCTTCAGCGTGGACGCGGGCGTGTACGGCGTCGCGGCGCCGACCGAGAACACCGCCTTGCCGCGCGAGGCGTCGTACACGTAGATGCCGCGGTGCGTGCCCAGTGACGGGTCCTTGAGGATTGTCGTGAGCGCCTTGCCAACGCCGGCCGCGGTCGGCGCGACCCCCTTGGCGGCCGCGGGGGCGAGCACCGGTGGCGCCTGTTCGGTCGCCTGCACCGATCCGGGTACGGCGCTTGCGCTGCCGACCAGTCCGGCGCACAGCGCCGAGGCGATCAGCGTGACGAATGCCGCACGGGCAGGTCGGGCCACCGGGCTGCTCCTGTCAATAGGACGGTAGAAACCGTGACAGTATCTGCCGTATGGAGTTCGACGTCTTCATCGAGATCCCCAAGGGCACCCGCAACAAGTACGAGCTGGACCACAAGACGGGCCGCCTGCGGCTGGACCGGACACTGTTCACCGCGACCCAGTATCCGGCCGACTACGGGTTCATCGAGGAGACCCTCGGTCAGGACGGCGACCCGCTGGACGCGCTGGTACTGCTGCCGGAGCCGACGTTCCCCGGCTGCCTGATCCGCGCCCGCGCGATCGGCATGTTCCGGATGACCGACGAGAAGGGCCCTGACGACAAGGTCCTCTGCGTCCCGGCCGGCGACCCGCGCCAGGAGCACCTGCGCGACATCCACCACGTCCCCGAGTTCGACCGCTTGGAGATCCAGCACTTCTTCGCCGTCTACAAGGACCTCGAACCGGGCAAGTCCGTCGAAGGCGCCAAGTGGGTCGGCCGAGCCGACGCCGAAGCCGAGATCACCGCCTCCTTCGACCGCCTCAAAACCGAGGGCCACTGACCCGCGGGCCCGGGCCGCCCTAGGCTCGTCGGGTGGAACTGCGGCAGTTGCGGTACTTCGTGGGGGTTGCGGAGGAGTTGCACTTCGGGCGGGCGGCGGAGCGGTTGTTCATCTCAACGCCGACGCTGAGTCAGCAGATCAAGCAGCTCGAGCGGGAGACCGGGGCTGTGTTGCTGGTGCGGCACAGTCGCGGGTGGAACTGACCCCGGCCGGCGAGGTTTCCTGGCCGGCGCTCCGGCTGCTCGAAACCGGTGAGATCGATCTCGGCCCGGTCCGTACGCCGCTCACCCTGCCACCAGGCGTCGTGTCCGAGCACCTGGCCACGGAGGAGCTCGGCGTGCTGGTCGTCGACAACGGCTTCGTGACCGGGACCGTACTGCACGCCGACGGCGGCCACCGGCTGGTCTGATCATGCGGTGTCCCCGGCAACAAGCTCGTTGCCGGGGACAACTCGAGGGGCCGGTTCGGAAGTGCCTAGGGCCGGCCGAAGAAGTCGGGCGGTTCCCAGTAGTACACGCTGTCGATCTGGACGGGTTTGCCGGTGCGGGGGGCGTGGATCATGCGGCCGTTGCCCAGGTACATGCCGACGTGGTGGATGGTGCCGGGGTCGTCGGGGTCGATGGACCAGAAGATCAGGTCGCCGGGACGCAGCTCGTCCTCGTCGATGTGCCGGATCTGCTCGTACTGCGCGACGCTGTAGTGCGGGAGTTGTACGCCGGCCCGCGCCCAGGCGGCCTGGGTCAGGCCGGAACAGTCCCAGCGATCCGGTCCGGTGCCGCCCCACAGGTACATGTCGCCGCGCTGCCGCAGCGCGAAGTCGATCGCAGCCTGGGCGCCCTTCCGGCTGCCGCGGCTCGGGCCGTCGTCGTCCCGCGGCGGCTTCGGCGGCTTCGGCTTCGGCTTGTGCCGCTTCGGCGGGTCCTGCCGCTGGTTGTCCTGCTTCTCCCGCTCGCGCTCGGCCTTTTCCCGGCGCGCCTGCTCGGCCGCCTCGCGGGCCCGCTGGGCCTCCGCGGCGCGTCGCTCCGCGGCCTCCCGGGCCGCGATCCGGCGCTGCAGCTCGGCGGCCTTGCGGGCCGCGATCTCGGCGGCGCGCTGCCGCGCCAGCTCCTCCAGCCCGCGCTGGCGCTGGGCGGCCACCTGGACCGAGATGTTCTGCAGGGTGGCGAGCTGCGTGATCGACTTCTGGCGTTGCGCGCCGATCGACTGCACCGCGGCCGTCTGCGCGGCCTCGGCCGCTTCAGCGGCCTTCTTCGCCTTGGCAGCCGCGTCGGTCGCCGTCTTCACCTTGGCGACGGCCTGGTCGGCCTGGACCTTGAACAGGTTCGTCATCACCTGCGTCGCGGTGAAGCGCAGGTACGACCCCTGCATCGCCTGCGACACCGTGTGCGCCGTACCGGCCGAATCGAGCAGTTCCTGCGGCCCCTCGGCGGTGAACAGTGGCGCGATCTTCGCCACGTCGCCACCGCCTTGGTACGACGCGGCGGCGAAGCGACCGATCTGCTGCCGCTGGGCGGCCAGTGTCTGCTGCGCCTCGGCTGCCCGGGCCGCGGCGGCGGCCGCGTCGGCCTTGGCCTGCTGCAGCCGGTACACGGCGCCGTTGTACGCCTCGTCGGCGATCCCGGACTGGATGCCGAGCTGCTCCAGCCGCGCGTTGGCTGCGGCCAGCTGCTGCTCGATCGCGGCGACCTGGGCGGCCTTCGAAGCGGCGGCCTGCTTGGCCCGCTCGACCGCGGCCTTGGACGGAATCACCGGCGGCTTCGGCTTGGCGGCCTCGGCCGGGAGGGTGGGCACGGCCATGGTGCCGGCCAGGCAGATCGCGAGCACCCCGGAGGACAGCAGCTTGGCCGCCCTACCGGTCTTCCCAGCACCCGTGACCCGCCCGCCGGACGTGGCCCTGGTGGGCGTCCGCATCGGGATGGTTCCTTCCGCCGGTCACGAACCCCTTCCCCAGGGTTCGTGAACTTTTGGTCCTCCTGGACCACATACGTGACACTAGTTGCCTCAAGCCCCATTGGGAACAGTTTTCACACAAGTATCTTTGTTTCACCTGCGTGTCGGCTTGACAAACTACAAGCTTGTAATTCGGCGAATCCGCAGGTCGGCGCACGAAAACGCCCCTCCGGCCGGGCCGGAGGGCGTTGCAGCTGAGGCCAGTGGTTCAGCTGAGGTGGTTCAGCTGGAGCCGGCCGAGGTGGTTCAGCTGAGGACGAACGAGGCGACCACCGGGAGGTGGTCCGAGGCCGGCGTCACCGGTACGGCGGCCTTGGTCGGGCGGAGTCCCGCGCTGTGCAGCTGATAGTCGATCCGCGCGGTCGGATTGTCGGCCTCGATCGTGTAGCCGGGCCCCTCGCCGACCTCCTCCCAGGTGTCGGCGTACGCCGCGGTCAGCGTCTTGATCTCCGGCTTCTCGGCCGTCGCGTTCAGGTCGCCGACGATCAGGGTCGGCGTCTTCGAGCCGCCGAGCAGCTCGATCACCTTCTGCGCCTGCTCCAGCCGTTCGGCGTTGTTGTTGTGGGTCAGGTGCGTGTTCGCGAAGCGCAGTTTCGCGCCGCGCACAGTGATGTCCGCGACCGCGAGCCCGCGCTGTTCACCGCCGGGGTAGAGCGGCAGCGGCGTGTTCTCGAAGTGCTGGATCGGGTACTTCGACAAGATCGCGGTGCCGTACTGGCGCCGCGGCTCCCCCGGGTTCACCGGCGGTAGGTCGAGGTTCGGGGCGTACGCGTAGTGCAGCTTGAGCCGCTGCGCGAACCAAGCGGCCTGGTCGACCCAGTCGCTGCGCGCGTCCCAGTGCCGGTCGACCTCCTGCAGGCCGATGACATCGGCGCCGGACTGCTCGATCAGGACGGCGATCCGCTCGAGATCGAGGACGCCGTCGGTCCCCGCGCCGTGGTGGATGTTGTAGGTCATGACGGTCAGCGGCCGGCCCGGACGACCCGCGTCGGGCTGAGCCGCGGCAACAGTGGGGATCACGATCAGGAACCCTACGAGGACGGTCAGCAATTTACGCATGCCCTCATCCTTGCGGAAAACCGGCGACACCCGCGCGACGTGCGAGTGTCGCCGGTCCGAACACGCGACAGCCGGCGCTCGAGTGCTAGTGCACGAGGCGGGCGACAGCGCCGCCGGCACCGGAGGCCCAGCAGCCCGCGTTCAGGCCGTGACCGGCGCACTCGACGCTGTCGAAGCTGCCGTCGTAGAACTGCTTCCAGCTCCGGCCGCCGTCAACGCTGACATCACTACCGGACGGTCCCACCGCCACCACGGTGGTCGGCGACCACGGCACGAAGTGCGATCCGCTGCGGTAGCCCTTCGGCGCCTTGTCGGCGGGCACCAACTTCCAGGTGCGACCACCGTCGTACGTCACCGACGCGGCCTCCACCGCCTCGGTCGGCTTCAGGAAGTCACCGCCGACGGCAACGCCGAACAACGAGTTCCGGAATGCCAGGCTGAAGATTCCGGCCGCTTCACCGCTGGCCATCGGCGAGTCCGACACCGTCCAGCGCCGGCCGCCGTCGACGGTCCGGAACACGCGCGGCCGGTCAGCACCGCCAGTGGCGAACCACGCCGTACGGCCATGGCCCGCGACCAGGCAGGTACCGCTGGCGGCGAAGGCGAACTCGCCCGGCAGCGCGGCCGGCATTCCGGCGGACGACTGCACTTTCCAGGATTTTCCGCCGTCTGCCGTCGCCGCGATCCGGAACTTTCCGTCGACCGGGTCGCTCAGCGCCAGCCCGTGCTTGTCGTCGTTGAACGCGAAGCAGTCGTAGAACGCGTTCGGATCCGTGTTCCGGAAAGTTTCCGACCACGTTTTTCCGCCGTCCGCCGTGCGGTACACCCGGGAGTCCTCGCCGTTCCCGATCGTCAGTGCGACCGCACGCCGCGCGTCGAAGGCCTCGACGTCGCGGAACTGCAGGGTTTCCGCGCCGGGCGGACTGACGTTCTGCCAGTGTTTCCCGCCGTCCACCGTCCGCAGCACCGTTCCGCCGGCCCCGCCCACCCAGGCGACGTTCTTGCTCACCGCCGCGAGTCCACGGAACTGCGCCGTGGTCCCGGTCGGCGTCAACTCCCAGCGGTACGACGGACCCGACGAACCGCTGTGTGCCTGGGCGGGCACGACCTGACCCATCAACAACAGACCTCCTGCCGCCAGAGCGGCCACACGCAGGATTCTCATGCGCGGCAATCTAGCCCGCTGTCAGCCGAAAGGACTGCGACACGGAGCCGTTGCAGGTGAGTTGGACCAATTGGATGCTGTCGGCGGTCGAACCGCCGGGCACGGTCAGGCACTTGCTGCTGTGCCGGCTGACGAAATGGAACGCGCCGCCGCCTTCGGAAACGGCCTGCCATTGCTGATTGTTTCCGCCGCCGTACGCCCACAACTGGAGGCCGGCGTTGTCCGCCGCGGAAACTCCGGTCACGTCGATCACCTTCGTGGCGTCGTTGCGGTTGTTGACCCTGGTAAACCCACCGGACGTCGGCTGGAACTGGAACTGCTGCGCCTGCGTACCGTTGCAGCTGTACTGCTGGATCACCGTCCCGTTCGCAGTACCGGCCGCGCGCGCGTCGACGCACTTTCCGTTGGCCTGGTTGACGATCGAGTACCACGTGGACGGCGACGGCTGATCGACCGGCGGCGTCGTACTCGAGCCGCCCAGCCACGCCAGCGCGTCCATCATGAACTGGTTCTGCGCCGGACTGTCGAACGTCGAGGAAAGCCGGGTGTTGGTTTCGTAGTTCATCGCGTTGTGACCGAAGTTCGCGTAGATCATCTTGTAGTTCTTGTTCGTCCAGATGATCGGGTAATAGCCGCCGTACCAGGTCTGGTTCGGGTCGGTGCCGACCGGGAAACTGGACGCGTCGATCGACGCCAGGATCTGGATGTTCGGGTTGTTCCGAAGATCGTTCTGCCAGCTGTACCACTCGCTGACCGACGACTGGAACGTCGCGCCGGTGTTCGCCAACGCCGGGTGCGACCGGTTCTCGGTCCGCAGCGTGACGGCGGTCGGTCCCCAGGTGTTCGACTGGAACCGGCCGGTGCCGAGCAGCGTGTTGTTGAACCACGGCCAACCGCCACTGGCGTCGTTGTACGCCGTCACGTGGAACCCGAAGAACGCGCCGCCGTTGTCCAGGTAGTTCTTGAACCCGTTGCGCTGCGCGTCACTGTGCGGGGAATCGTCGAGGAACATCACGACCTGGTACTGCGACGCGCTCAGGTTGACGAGCTGATCCCAGTTGTTCGTGGCGGTGTACGTGAATCCGTACTGCGCACCGAACTGCGGAAACCGCTGATTCGCTTCTCTTACGAAGTCGATGTGCGCGGCGTCCCACGTGCCGCTGTAGAACGCGAGCACCTTGAACGTCGCGTCGGCCTTGGCAACTGCGGACGAGGTCAGGCCACTGATCAACAGCGCCAGCGCAAGTGCAGAGGCCAGCAGCGGGGACAGCAGGCTGGACAGCAGGGTGGACCGGAAAGTGGGCAGGCGAAAGCGATCGGAAAGCATGGGGGCGGACCTTTCCGTCAGTACATTCTGAAATTTCAGTTCTTAAATTAACTCCCGATCAAAGCCCTGTCCAGAGCTCATCTCCTGGCTGCCCAGGACGCTCAGCAACCGCAACTTCTCGGCACTCTCGCTGCCCGGCTCCGCGGTGAACACGATCAGTGTCTGCTGCCGGTCCCGGTTGTCGATCACCTCGCAGTAGAGCTCCAGATCGCCGACCGCCGGATGCTTGTACCGCTTGCTGCGGCTGTGCGCCCGGACCACCTCGTGCGCGTTCCAGACCTCGACGAACTCCGGGCTGAGCTTCCGCAACGCCTGCACGATCGAGGCGGCATACGACTTCGGGCCGTCGATGGCCATGGCGGTCCGGATCATCGTGGCGAGCAGGCGGCTGTGCGTCGACACCTCGGGCTCGGCGTACAGGGCCCGCGACTGCGGATGCGCGAACCAGCGGTACACCTCGCTGCGCTCCATGCCGTCGAAGTTGGTCAGCTCACCCATGAACGCGACGTGGGTCGGGGTTTGTGCGATGACCTCGGCCCATCGATTCAGCAACATCGCGGGCGTGTCCTGAAGCCGGTCCAGGATCCGCAGCATGCCCGGGTCGACGTGGTCGGCCCGCGACGCGCGCGGCGGCGTACCGTGGCCGGCCAGCAGGAACAGGTGGTCGCGTTCATCCAGCGTCAGGCGCAGAGCGCGCGCGATCGCCGCCAGCATCTCCGTGGACGGTTGCGGCCCGCGCCCGCCCTCGAGGCGGCTGTAGTAGTCGGCCGACATCGACGCGAGCGCGGCGACCTCTTCCCGGCGCAGTCCCGGCGTCCGGCGTCGGCGGCCGCGCGGCATCCCCACGTCCTCTGGTTGAAGCGCTTCACGGCGTTTGCGCAGGAAGTCGGAGAGTTCGGCGTACTCCATGTCTCCAGTGTCCACGGCCGCCGCACGTTAGCCACTGCTCGGCAAGCAGTGGCTGCGCGCAGCCTGGTTGCCGGTGGCATCCGAATCCACGCTGGAGGCATGAAAACCACAGGCAACACGATCCTCATGACCGGCGGCACGTCGGGTATCGGCCTCGAGCTCGCCCGGCGCTTCCGCGACCTCGGCAACACCGTCGTGATCAGCGGCCGGCGCAAGGACCTGCTCGACCGGATCGCGGCCGAGGACGGCATCGCCGGCATCCCGCTCGACGTCGCGGATCCGGCCTCGATCCAGGCCGCGTTCGATCAGGTGACCGCGGCGTACGACGTCAACGTGCTGATCACGATGGCCGGCATCATGCGGATGGAGGACCTCCGCGACCCGGCGCACCTGCCGACCGTCGAGCAGACGATCGACATCAACCTGCTCGGCACGATCCGGACCATCACCGCGTTCACGCCGTACCTGCTGCGGCAGACCGATCCGGCGATCCTCACCGTGTCGTCCGGACTCGCGTCGGTACCGCTCACGATCACGCCGACGTACAGCGCGACCAAGGCGGCGATCCACAGCTACACGCAGAGCCTGCGCATCCAGCTCGCGGACACCGCCGTCCAGGTGATCGAGATCGTCCCACCCGAGGTCCGCACCGACCTCCTCCGCAAGGGCGGCACCGACACCGCGATGCCGCTGGACGAGTACATCGCCGAAACGATGACACTGCTCGCCCAGCAGCCCGACGCCGAGGAGATCCTCGTCGACCGCGTCAAGTTC
The DNA here is from genome assembly GCF_040649595.1 of Kribbella sp. NPDC048915. Lineage (NCBI taxonomy): Bacteria > Bacillati > Actinomycetota > Actinomycetes > Propionibacteriales > Kribbellaceae > Kribbella > Kribbella sp. NPDC048915. The sequence goes on from NZ_JBEZFT010000003.1 coordinate 166,936, forward strand.
CTCCGCCACGCCGAACGCGAGAACCGCTACGCCGCCACCCTCGCTGCCGTCAACCAGCAGCACTGACAGGCGTCAGTCGGCCAGCGCCTGCTCGATGCGGTCGACCTTGGCGGTGAGTTGACCGGTGTAGCCGGGGCGGATGTCGGCCTTCAGGACCAGGCTGACGCGCGGAGAGACCGCGGCAACGGCGTCGACGGCCTGCTTGACGACGGCCATGACCTCGTCCCACTCACCTTCGATGTTGGTGAACATCGCGTTGGTTTCGTTGGGAAGACCGGAGGCGCGAACGACGCGAATGGCCTCGGCCACCGCTTCGCTCACGCCTCCGGTCTCGTCACCGGCTGCCGGGCTGATGCTGAATGCGACGATCATGCACCCAGGATCTCAGCCCGGGCCCACCGTCAGCGCGCCACCGTGTCCTGCGGACCCTCTTCCTGCGCGCGGCGCTCGGCGCCCGACGTGGTGAGCAGCGCCTTCTCCTTGATGAACAGCACCGCGATCAGCGCCAGTACCGCGAACGGCACCGACATCATGAACAGTTCCGCGGTCGCGTCGCCGTACGCGTTCTCGACGATCGCCCGGATCTCCGGGGGCAGCTCGGCGATGTTCGGTACGGCGCTGCCGCCGGCCGCCGTACCGCCGGGGTTCAGCGTCTCGGTGACCTTGTTCGCCAGGATCGCGCCGAGCACGCTGACGCCGATCGTGCCGCCCATGCTCCGGAAGAAGCTGACCGCCGACGTCGCCGCGCCCAGCTCGCGCGCCGGTACGTCGTTCTGCGCGGCGAGGACGAGGTTCTGCATCACCAGACCGATGCCGACGCCGAGGACCAGCATGAAGCCCCACAGCATGTACTTCGAGGTGTGCGCGTCGATCGTGCCGAACAGGCCGAGTCCGATCGGCAGCAGCACGCTGCCGACGACCAGGTAGATCTTCCACCGGCCGTACTTCGTGATCAGGCCACCGGCGACCGTCGACGCGACCATCATGCCGAGGATCATCGGCAGACTCATCAGGCCGGCCTTCGTGGGCGAGTACCCCTGCGCGATCTGGAAGTACTGCGCGAGGAACACCGAGCCGCCGAACATCGCGACACCGACCAGTGCGCTGGCGACGATCGACAGGGTCACCGTGCGGTTGCGGAACAGGTCCATCGGGATGATCGGCTCCGGGTGCCGCAGCTCGACCAGCACGGCCGCCGCCAGCGCGACCACCGCCGCCCCGACCAGGACGAAGCTCCAGCCGGAGACCCAGTCGAACTTGTTTCCGGCGAACGACGACCAGACCAGCAGCAGGCTCACGCCGCCGACGATCAGCGCCGCACCCCACCAGTCGATCTTCACTTCCTTGCGGACGGTCTCGAGCTTCAGCGTGCGCTGAAGCAGCACGATCGCTGCGAGCACGAACGGTACCCCGATCAGGAAGCAGGCCCGCCAGCCGAGCGGCGAGTCGACCAGGAAGCCGCCGAGCAGCGGACCGCCGACGGTCGCCGACGCGAAGATCGCGCCGAAGATGCCGGAGTACCGGCCGAGCTCACGCGGCGGAATGATGGCCGCCATCACGATCTGGACGAGCGCGGTCAGGCCGCCCGCGCCGAGACCCTGCAGGACCCGGCTGCCGAGCAGCACCTCGATGTTCGGCGCGAAACCGGCCACCAGCGAGCCGATCACGAAGAAGCCCAGCGACAGCTGGACCAGGAGTTTGTTGTTGTAGAGGTCGGCGAGCTTGCCCCACAACGGCACGGTGGCCGTCATCGCGAGCAGCTCGAGGGTGACGACCCAGGTGTACGACGACTGACTCGCCCCCAGGTCGTGAATGATGCGCGGCAACGCGGTCGACACCACGGTGCCGGCCAGGATCGCCACGAACATCCCCATCATCAGGCCGGAGATGGCCTGGATGGTCTGCCGTGGCGTCAAGGTTGCTGGTGGAGTGACCTCACCCGCCGCCTCCGGCGAGGGTGACGAGGTCGTCGTCATGAGTGACCTTTCTTCTCACTGTTCGGCCCGAAGGCGGGATCGATGCCTTGGGCAAGTAGCTGGAAAGCTTCCTGGAGCAGGTCGCGGATCTGCCGGTCCGGAGCGGCCTTGCGCAGCTCCATCACCATCCGGCAGGCGGCACCGGCCGCGCTGACGATCAGCGCCGGCCGCACCGATCCGGCGGGTTCGCCCATCCGTTCGGTGAGCGCGGCGGTCAACTGCCGTTCGTCGTCGATGCTCGTCAGCATCAACTGGTACAGCAGGTTCGGCGAGCTCATGATCAGCTCACCGCGCCGCGACACGTGGCCGTCGTTCTCGAGCTCCCGCAGTACGTCGTTGACGACGAACCACATCGTCGTCAACGGCGACTCGTCCGCCGGCGCGGTCCGCATCCGGTCCAGGGCCCGCTCGAGATGCTCGGGGTTGCGCGCGAGGATCGCGTGCTCCTTGTGCGGGAAGTAGTTGAAGAACGTCCGCACCGACACGTCGGCCGCCTCGGCGATCTCCTCGACCGTGACCGCGTCCGGTCCCTTCTCGAGCGCCAGCCGCAGCGCCGCGTCGGCCAGCGCCGCCCGCGTCTGCTGCTTCTTCCGCTCCCGCAACCCAGCCTCGACCTGCATCACGCGATCCAGCGTACGGACAAATTTGCAGTCACTGCAAACAATTAATCCGTGCAAGTTTGCATCGATGCAACTCGGCGTACGGCGATGCTCGCGGAGCGTAGCCGCACCGCAGCCCGGGGGCGGCCACGCGACCGGATAAGCGGCCTGATGCGGTAGAATTACAGAGAGCCTCCGACGCAGACAGCTGCGGCCGGAGGCTTTGTCGTTATGACGATCCTTCTCTACAAGGCCGCCGGAACCGTCCGCGGCGACGCGATCCTGCCTCTCAACCAACTCCGCGACCGCTACCCGGATCTGTACGAACAACACGCCGCGAAGTACGCGAGCCGGCCGCATCGCACCGAGGCCCCGGTGTACCCGCTCGACTGCACCTGGGCGGACGTGGTCTTCCTGTCACCGGTCCACCCCCGCTCGATCTTCGAGGCCCTGCAGGAGTCCGGCCGGATCGGCCCCGTCGTCATCAACTACTGGACCCTCGACGCGACCCTCCTCGATCCGGCGACGACCTGCATCCTGCTCAAACGCCACGATCCCGAACTGCGCCCGCAACCCCCCGAAGACTTCATCCCCTACACCCCCGCAACCGCGGCCTCCCTGTCCGCCCCCTCCGCACGGGCCCTGCACCGCCTCCGCACGCTCAACCCCACCGAACCTCTCTACCCCTGGGCCGACATCCCCCACATCCTGCACCGCGGCCCCATCCCCCTGACCCATTTCCGGACGTCATCGGGGGACCCGGTCGTCGCCCAAACCCGCTAACCGTGAGGCGACCGCCCGGACCGCGGCGCAGCGCTCTCCGGGGCGTTCCCCAAGCGCTGCGCCGTACGGCGTCCGCGGCATGCGTGCCGGCGCGCTTCGATCAGCGGTCGATGGCTGCCAGGTTGTCGGCGTCGTAGCGCTCGCCCGAGGCCGCGGGCAGGTCGTTCAGGCGGGCGAGGTGGCCGGCGGTGAGCTCGAGGCCGTCGGCGGCAGCGTTCTCCTCCAGTCGCTCGACCCGCTTGGTGCCGGGGATCGGCGCGATGTCACCACCCTGTGCGAGCAGCCACGCCAGGGCGACCTGTGCGGGCGTCGCGCCAAGTTAGGCGGCGACAGCCTTGACCTCCTCGACGATGCGCAAGTTGCGTTCCAGGTTCCCGTCGGCGAACCGGTGGTTCGTGCGGCGCCAGTCGTCGGGGTCGAGATCGTTCAGCGAGCTGATGCTGCCCGTCAGGAAGCCACGGCCGAGCGGGGAGTACGGCACGAAGCCGATGCCGAGCTCGCGCAGGACCGGCAGGATCTCGGCCTCCGGATCCCGGGTCCACAAGGAGTATTCGGACTGGATCGCGGCGATCGGATGCACGGCGTGAGCGCGGCGGATCGTGGCGGGGCCGGCCTCCGACAGACCGATGTGGCGGATCTTGCCTTCGGCCACCAGTTCGGCCAGCACGCCGACGGTTTCTTCGATGGGCGTGCCGGGGTCCACCCGGTGCTGGTAGTACAGGTCGATGTAGTCGGTACCCAGACGCTTCAGCGATCCCTCCACGGCAACGCGGATGTTGGCCGGCGTGCTGTCCGGAGCCGAGCCACCGGTATGGGAGATCAGCCCGAACTTGGTCGCCAGCACAACCTCGTCGCGGTGCCCCTGCACGGCTCGGCCGACGAGCTCCTCGTTGACGAAGGGGCCGTACATCTCTGCGGTGTCGATATGCGTGACCCCGAGGTCCAGAGCGCGGTGAATCGTGCGGATCGACTCGTCGTCGAACTGACCTGCGCCGGAGTAGAACGCCGACATTCCCATCGCCCCGAGACCGATGCGCGAGACCTCGAGACTGCCGAGCGAGGTGGTTTTCATGGCGCAGACTTCCCTTCACCGTAGTTAAGTACCGATCGGTTCAGAACTGTAGCACATCAAGACCGATCGGTACTGAACTGCATTCGCCGCCCGGATCGCCGTCCGGCGTAGATCTGTACCGAGGGGTACACTTATCGCCATGAGTGACTCCCGTACGACCGTCATGGGTCGGCGTCGAGGATTCGACATCGACCAGGCGCTGGAGCGCGCGATGCGAGTGTTCTGGGCGCGGGGCTATGAGGGTGCGAGCCTGTCCGAACTGACCCGCGCGATGGGGATCACCAAGACGAGCATGTATGCGGCCTTCGGCAACAAGGAGGAGTTGTTCCGCAAGGCCCTCCAGCGCTACGGCGCGGGGCCGGCCGCCTACGCCACGAGCGCTCTGGAAGAGCCCACCGCACGGGCCGTGGCCGAGGCCTTCCTCCGTGGGGCGGTCTGCACCACGACCCCTCCCGACGGCCCCTCCGGGTGCCTCACCGTACAGGGCGCACTGGCCTCGAACGACGAGAGCCGGCCCGTCCACGACCTGCTTGTCGACTGGCGCAACGACGCAGGCCGCCGCCTCGAGGAGCGCTTCCGGCGCGCCGTCGACGAGGGCGACCTACCACACGACGCCGACCCTCGGCGACTTGCCCGATTCATCATGACGGTGGGTTTCGGTATCGCCGTACAAGCCGCCAACGGCCTCGGCCCCGCCGAGCTCGACGAGATCGTCGACCTGGCGCTGCACGACTGGCCCGGATAGCGGCCCCACCTCCGCTCGCAGGCCCCATCTACCCTGGGCCGACATCCCTGACACCGTCCGCCGCGACCCGAGCCCGTCTGCCCCACTTCCGAACGTCATCGGTGGACCTAGGCGCACCTAGCCACATCACCTTGTCGCTCACGACCACCGACGAGGTGATCTGGTTCACCTTATCAAGTGATACATAGGCTTCCTATGTATATTTGGTGGTGTGAAAGCTGATCAGCTGACTCGGCTCGGGGAAGACATGGTGGTGGCAACGACGCGGTTGTCGCGGTTGGCCACCCGGAACGTGAACACGCTGCCGCACGCCGCGATGCGGGTGCTGGGACGGTTGGACGAGCTGGGGCAGGCGCGGATCAGTGAGTTGGCCAAGGCCGATCGGTGTTCGCAGCCGACCATGTCCGCGCTGGTCCAGCGGCTCGAGGAGCAGGGGCTGGTGCAGCGCGCCCAGGACCCGGCCGACTCGCGCGCGAGTCTGATCAGCCTCACCGATGCCGGGCTCGCAGAGCTCAACAGCGCGCGCCATCAAGCCGGCGTCGCCCTGTCGGCGTACCTGCGCCAGCTCCCCGCAGACGACCTCGAAACCCTGGAGGTCGCCGTCGCCATCGTCCACAAACTCCTCACCCTCGAACCTCTGGAGGCCTCGCCCCGGTGAGCAACTCGTCGTTCCTCAAGCAACCCAAGTCCGTCTGGGCGGTCGCGTTCGCCTGCGTGATCGCCTTCATGGGCATCGGCCTGGTGGACCCGATCCTCAAGCCGATCGCCGAGCAGCTGCACGCGAGCCCGTCGCAGGTCTCGCTGCTGTTCACCAGCTACATGGCGGTCATCGGTGTCGCGATGCTGATCACCGGTGCCGTCTCCAGCCGGATCGGCGCGAAGCGCACTCTGCTGATCGGTCTCGCGATCATCGTGGTGTTCAGCGCGCTGGCCGGGCTGTCCAACAGCATCGGCGCGATCGTCGCGTTCCGGGCCGGTTGGGGTCTCGGGAACGCGCTGTTCATCGCGACCGCACTCGCCACGATCGTGAACTCCGCGGCCGGATCGGTCGCCGAGGCGATCATCCTGTACGAGGCCGCGCTCGGCGTCGGCATCGCCGCCGGCCCACTCGTCGGCGGTGAACTCGGCACGATCTCCTGGCGCGGACCGTTCTTCGGCGTCGCCGTCCTGATGACGATCGCGCTCGCCGCCACCGCGTTCCTGCTGCCCGCATCGCCGCGCGAATCCCGCCGTACGTCGATTGTCGAGCCGCTGAAGGCACTGCGGCACAGATCACTCGCGACGGTCGCCGTGACGGCGTTGCTGTACAACTTCGGGTTCTTCACGCTGCTCGCGTTCACGCCGTTCCCGCTGGCGATGTCGGCGCGGCAGATCGGGCTGATCTTCTTCGGCTGGGGTCTGTGCCTGGCGTTCACGTCCGTGTTCGTGGCACCACGGCTGCAGCGCCGGTTCGGGACGTTGCCGGTGGCAATGACCGCACTACTGCTGTTCGGCGCGGACCTTGCGGTGATGGGCGTTTACGCGCACCACAAGCCGGTACTCGCGATCGGCGTGGTCGTGGCCGGCCTGTTCCTCGGCGTCAACAACACGCTGATCACCGAAGCCGTGATGGCCGCCGCCCCGGTCGAACGCGGTACGGCGTCCGCGGCGTACTCCTTCGTCCGCTTCTCCGGCGGCGCCGTCGCCCCATGGCTCGCAGGCAAACTCGGCGAGGCCGTCAACATCCAACTCCCGTTCTACGTCGGCGCCGCCGCCGTACTCCTGGCCGTAGCCGCCCTCGCCACCGGCTGGAAGCCCCTCGCCCACCTCCGCGTCCCCACCGCTCACTCCCCCGCCGAAGCCCAATCCCTCACCACCGCCGACGCCTGACCCACCACTCTCCTTTCCTCCTTCGTCGGCCGCCCCCTTCCGCGATTCCCCCGCCTCGGCCCCTCCGCCGGTGCGCGTCCCCGTCGAGTCGTGGAAAGTGGCGCCGCCGTACGACCATTCGCCACGACTCGACGAACCCACCCCGAACCATTCGCCACGACTCGGGCCGGCGTGATGGGGCTGATGGCGTGACGGGGTGATGAGGCGACGGGGTGCTGCTCGTGAAGGTGACGGGGCGTGAGGTGTGTTGTAGCCGTGGATCTATGGAGAGTTTTCTGACGTATGGCGGGCAGAATCCTCCACTGTCACGCAGAAAATCCTCCTAGGAGCGTTTCCGATCCCTGGCGATGCCCATCGGAGGAGACGCCAGACACCGGCAGCCGAGCACGGCGCAGCGTGCCATGGCACCGAGCGCGGCGCAGCGTGCCACCTGTGCGGGTTGCCGAGCCGTGCCGACCGGCGCTGTTCGCCGGGTTCACAAACCAACGCGACCAGCGCCCCGCGGCCGTCGACGGTCACCGTGCCCTGCTGCACGGCGGCCCGCAACTCAAACTGCCCGCCCGCCTCCATACCAAACGGTATGGTATGGTCTTGACGTGCCTGGGCGGAGTGAGTGGTTGCGGACAGGGTTGGAGTTGCTGGCTGCCGAAGGGGCGCCGGCGGTGACGATCGAGCGGTTGACCGGGGCTCTGGGGGTGACGAAGGGGTCGTATTACCACCACTTCAAAGGTGCGGCTGGGTACAAGGCGGCTTTGTTGGAGTACTTCGAGGCGCGCTACACGACCCGGTTGATCGACGCCGTGGAAGGTGCGGGTGAGCGGTCCGCCGAGGCCAAATTGCGGCACCTGCTGCAACTGGTGCTGGAGCAGGATCGTGACGCCGCGAAGGGCGAGACGCTGGACAGCGCGAATCTCGAGATCGCCGTCCGGGCCTGGGCGTTGCAGGACCCGGAGGTGCGGGCCGCGCAGCAGCGGGTGGATGCGGCGCGTACGGCGTACCTCAAGGAGCTGTGCCGCGGACTCGACGCCGATCTGGACGCGGACCGGTTCGCGCAACTGCTGTACCTGATTCTGATCGGCGCCGAGCAGGTGCTGCCGCCGATGGACAAGCGGGACGTGCGGGAGATCTACGACCTGGTCCTGCGACTCATCAACTGAAGCGACGCGAATCTCAGCAACTGAAGCAAGGCGAATCTCAGCAGTTGAAGCGACGCGAATCGACGCGAGGAGGGCCGATGCCGACGACATTGCACGAGCTCGACGATCTGGTGCCGGTGGTGGACGAGATCGATGTGAAGACGGCGCGTGGCGACGTCACGTTGCGTGAGTTCACCGCGGGTGCGCTCGGGCACAGCCCCTTGTGGGTGAAGGGATTGTTCGCGGTCCGGATGGCCCTCGCGGCCGTCCTGCGCCTCGAAACCGCCGGTGTCCCCGACTCGCGACGGATCCGCCCGGAAACCGTCAGCTTCACGCCGGGCGACAAGAACTCGTTCTTCACCGTCGTCCGCGGTGACGAGGACAGGTACCTGCTGCTGAACGTCACCGACAACCACCTGATCGGCTATCTCGCGATCCTCACCGACAACGAGCGCCCGGCGACGTTCAAGGTCGTGACGATTGGTTCAGTACCTGCGTCCCGCCGGCCGGCTGTACTACAACCTGATTCGCCCGTTCCACCACGTCGTCGTGCTCAGCATGTGCCGAGCCGGTGAGGCGTGGCGCGAGCGGCGGTGAGCGCCGTCGCGGCACCGACAACGACCAGCGCCGAGCCGAACATCAGTGCGAGCAGCCGCCACGGAATCGCCAACGCTGCAAGCCCGTAAGGTCCCGCGGCGACTCCGGCCAGCGCGGCCGCGGCGACCAGGGATCCGAGTAGTACGCCGACCACGACGACGGTGGCCGACTCGACGAGGGCGACCGCGACGACCTGCCCGCGGGTCAGCCCGGCCAGCCGCGCCAGGCGAAACTCCTGGCGCCGGTCGGCGGTCGACATCAGGACCGCGTTCACGACGGCGACCGCGGTGAAGATCCCGGCCAGACCCATCAACGCGGCAAACAGCCCGGAGTTGTCGCGCTGCTGCAGCTCACCCCGCTCATGTGCCCAATCTTCGACAGACCGGCCGTCCATCGTCGCGCCGGGCGCCAGCTTCACCAGTGTCTCGATCCGCCCGCCCGCAGGCAGCAGGGGCCTGGGAATGAAGAAGTTCTCGCTGACATCCAGTGTTTCCGGCATGATCGCAACGACCTTCAAAGCCAAGGATCTGTTGCCTAGTGCAACCTTGACGACGGACCCGAGGTGGTAGCCCTCCGCGGCCATCCCCGGTCCGATGGCGATCGTCCGCCCGGTCAGCCGGTCGAGCGAGCCTTCGCGCGGCCGCAGCCGGTGCGTCAGCTGGTAGGCAGTCGGATCGATCCCGATCGCCTCGGAGTACAGCGTTTTCCCGCCCCGCGTGACGGCGATCGGTACGGCGGTCTGCACCGACGCGGCGACCACCGAAGCGCCTGGGACGACGACGTGATCGACGACCAGGTGGGCCGTGATCAGCCGCGCCTGCTCGATGCCGACAGCCTTCGCCAGGGACCCGAACGTTCCCCACAGCCCGATCACCAGCCCGACCAGCACGATCAACGGGGCCGCGGTCACCGCACTCCGCCGGACCGCGTGCAGCACACCGGAACGCGCCAGGTCGGCGATGAGGTTCCCCCGGACAAACATCGTGGGCAGCCGAGCGACCAGCGGTACGACGACCGGGCTCAACTGACTCAACGCCACCGCTCCGCCGATCATCACGAAGAGCCCGATCAGCAACCCGGCCACGAGATCTCGTGCCGCTTGCGCCACGATCACCATCAGCACCGTGACCGACGCGGCGGACAGGCCCCAGAACCAGCGCCACCGCGTCATCACCTGCCGCGCGGCCCGGCCCTCGACGACTGCCTCCAGCGCATTGATCCGCGACGCGCGCCACGCCGCAGCCAGTACGCCGGCCAGCGCCGTACTGACCCCGACGATCATCGCGGCCCAGACCGCGCCACGATCCAACGGCGCTTCGAACCACACGGGCAGCATGCCCAACCGAACGAACAACCACGACTGCGCCGACGTCGCCAACACGCCCACCGGCAGCCCGATCACGCTGCCTGTCACGCCGAGCAGCCCGGCCTCGGTCACGACCATCAGACACAGGTATCCGCGCTGCGTTCCGACCAGCCGCAACAAGCCGAACTCGCGCCGCCGCTGCACGGTCACGAACCCGAACGTCGTACTGACGACGAACACGGTCAGGAAAACGGCGAGCATGACCGACATTCCGAGCAGCGTCGCGGTGCCGGTGTAGGCCTCCCGGATGCGGGCGCGTTCGTACGCCGTCGCCCCGGCCGGAAACACCGGTCGATCGGTCGCGGCCAGCAACTGCAGCCCCGACTGCACCAGACCGACCCCGAGCGCCACTGTCACCACGGCGCCGGCGAACAACTGCCACCTGTCCCGCAGCGCTCCCACCGACAACCTCAGCATGCCTACCAGCCAACCGCCAAGACCGCTGCGGCCGCCCTGGCCTGGGCACCCGTCCGGAGGTAGCCCGCGCGCTACCTGGCGGTCAGCAGCAGGTTGACCGTGCTGTGCAGGGCGAGCCCTCCGAGCGCCTGGAGAGCGCTGAAGGTCAGCGTCACGTCAACTACACCGGGCGCATCCAGCCGGACCCGGAACACGTTTTCTTGCCGATGCTCGCCGGTCAGTTCGGGCCACGGCTGCTCCACCTCCAGCCCGCGGACGGGGTCGCAGGAAACTGCCAGCGGCCCGGTGACGAAGCCGTCGTTGACCACGGTCACGGCGATCGGATGCCACTCGCCCGGCGTCAACGTTCCGACTGGTGCACCGCTCCGCGCGACGTTCACCCGCGCCTCCGGGTTGATCGTCACCGCGATCGGGGCGTCCGTCGTGACCGGCCCGCAGCAGCCGACAGCGGGTGCATGGTGAACCATCACTCCACCTCACATTCGTCGCGCCGCGTGCGGTAGATCGCCTGCGCCTCGTCGTATGCCTGCCGTGCGGCGTCCTGCTCGGACGCCCGGATGAACCCGGATTTCGCCTTCCACAGTTGGTCGACGGAATCGTGCAACCACTGGGCACTGCGCCGTGACGCGCGGATCGGCCGGCCGCCGACCTCGACGAACACCGGCTGAGTATGCACACTGCGCAGGATCCGCAGCGCGATCCAGGACGAGCGCTCCACCTCGACAGCGAACGCGACGTCCCGCTCGGTGCCATCGGCAACCACTTCGGCAGCCGCCACCGCAACGCCGTTCACCACCACCTCGATCGTCACGGCCCGCGACGTAGGGATCCGGGAACGCTCGAGATGCCATCCGACCGGCGCGCTGTACACCGGACGCCCGGGCGGCGGAGCCGGTGGCTCCTCAGGTAGCCACGCGGCCACGGTCGCCGAGACCCACACCGTCCCCGGCGCCGTCAGCGCATGGTCGCGTCCGGTGGCACCGTCGACCGCGAGATCGAAGACATGACTGCGCCCGTCCCCGAAGTACGACGCGTTGTCCCGCAACCCGCCGATCCAGGCCTCGATCGCCTGCGGCCCGGACGGCGGTTGGTCCAGCTGCACGTAGGTCCGCCCGATCCCGGGTCCGTCGTCGTAGATGCAGGGGTAATCGGTCTCGCCCAGCATCAGGGTGCGGTAGCCGACGTTCAGCAGGTGGTACCAGATGTTCAGCTCGGAGGCAGGCGCGAACTCGGCACCGCACTGGAAGTCGGCAGCCCCGAGCGGTACGTCGACGATGATCTCGTTGGACCCGATGCCCTGGAACGACGGAACGATGTAGTTCGGCAGCTCCTCGGTGCCGACGCCCAGGCCGATCCCGCAGTGCGCGTACCCGACCAGGGCGTTCTGTGCCTTCCCCCACCGCATCACCGGCAGATTCCACGACGGCCAGTCCTCGATCACCGACGTGCCCGGGTAGTCCTGGTCGGTCAGCCCCAGCAGGATCACGTGCCCGGAGTGACTGGACGGGAAGCCGGACACCTCGATGTCGTACCGCAAGGTGCTCTCGCCGTCGCGGTCGGTCGGCCGCGGTGTCCAGGTCATCCCCTGCGCGGCCTGCATCGCCGGGTACTCGAGGTCGGCCGGCGGACTGATCGCCTCGCCGCTGAAGAACTGCTTCTGGTGGTAGTAGCACGGCGCCCAGGTGAGCACGCTGCCGAGCCACAGCCCCTCACCCCGCACGTGCCGGATCATCGTCTCCGGCGTCACGCCTTCGCTCGGGACGTTGTAATGCGAGCAGCCGCCGGCGTGGATGTGCGGATCGCCCGAGTAGTACCCGTGCGCCGTCGGATCCACCCAGCGGTCGAGCGTGACCGGGATGGCGCGGGTCCCCGCGTCGACCGTCACGTCCTGTACCACCGGCCGGTACTCCGGCCCGCGGATCGCCGTGACCCGGAACTGCCCCTCAGGCAGCCGGACCATCTCGCCGGTCGCCCGGTACACGTGCTCATGGAAGAACATGTCCGGCGCCAGCCGCATCGCCTTCGACGGGTACGACCGTCCGCGCGCGTCCTGGATCGTGATCGCGGCCATACAACTGCGACCGTCGGGCTCCCGGATCTCGAGCTCGACCTCGCGCGCAGCAGCGCAGTCGAACTCGTACGACGCGCCGTACTCCCGCAGCTCGAAGTTCGTCCGCTGATAGGCCAGGCGGTCCGGTGACCGGGTCAGACTGTGATGGTTGCGCGCGTCGCCGGCGACCAAGGTCAGCCCGGCTGCGCGGACGCCGGCGTCGCGGGCGTACAGACTGATGACCTTGTACTCGACCTCGAGGCCGGACAGATCAGTCGGCGCCGCGAGCTTCGCATCCAGCCAGGATTTCTCGATCCACGGCACGATGGTCAGCGTGTCCGGCAGGGCGATCCGCGCGGAATGGCTGTGGAAGTCGATCAGGCCGAGCGTCCCGCCGTTCCCGGTCGCCAGCGTGGCCTCGAGCCGGTGCGGATTCGTCACGCGGACCAGGAAGCTGCACCACCCGTGCTGGACCAACCGCGGTGGCGCCGCACCCGGCACCGACACAGCCATCCCGCGCTCGTCGATCGAAGTCTCGACCAGAACGAAGGGCCGCAGCAGTTCTTCGAGCCGGGTACGCCGTTCCGCGTCGGCCGAGGTGCTGTTCGCCAGCTCGGACAGCCGCGCGAGCACGTCGGCAGGCAACGGATCACCCAGCTCTCGCAGCTTCTCCACAGCACGGGACGCCGACGCCAGCAGCGGCTGAATCGGGGCCTCAAACGGGGCCTGATTCGAGGGCTCGGACACAAGGACCTCCCTGGGCGAGTTCCCTCGCGACCTTAGTGCGCGTCGGCTACCTCAGCACCTCCATCAGCGCGGCGACGTCGGCGCGGTCGAGGTCCCGGGCGCCGATCAGCGTCTGCATCAGGAGCCCGTCCAGAGCAGCGACCAGCAACCGGGCCTTCTGCGGGTCGGCGGTGAAGGCCCGCGCGATCTCGGTCAACGGCTCCAACCACGCTCCGGCGGTCTCGCGCAGGTCCGGACGGCGGGCCGCGTACAGGTACAGCTCGTACAGCGCGAGGGTCCGCCCACGCCGCCGTACGGCGCTGTGCTCGATCAACCTGGCCAACTCGTCGGCAGGCCGCGCGCCCAACTCGCTCCCACGAGCGTGCAACTCGGCGGCCAGGTCCTCGGCGGCCGAACCGAGCGCCGCGACCAGGAGGTCATCCAAGGTCGGGAAGTGGTAGGTGATCGAGGCGACCGAGACATCGGCCACGGCGGCGACCGCGCGATGGCTCACACCTGCGACTCCGTCGCGTTCGATCACGGTCAGGGTGGCCGCGAGCAGCTCGTTGCGGCGCTGCTCACCGCGCGCCCGGCGACCGTCGACACCCCGCCTGACCTGCACGAACAGTAAACTATCAGGACATCCGTACGGATTGATTTTGGTCCCGGATTTCGCGGGATCCGGCGTTTTCGGCGACTTAGGCTCGGATTTCGTGGCCTCTTCTGACACCAACTCCCAGCTGACAACAGCGATGCGGCGCGCGCTGAAGCGCGCGGACGACGGCAAGACCCTCGACCCGGCCGAAGCGGAGGTGTTGCTCAGCGCCACCGGCGACGCACTGACCGCCCTGATGGCGACGGCGGCCAGGGTCCGCGACCAAGGTCTGGCCGACGCCGGCCGGCCCGGCATCATCACGTTCTCGAAGAAGGTCTTCGTCCCGCTGACCCAGCTCTGTCGCGACCGGTGCCACTACTGCACGTTCGCGACCACGCCCGGCCGGGTGCACGCGCCGTACCTGTCGCCGGACGAGGTGCTGGAGATCGCGCGGCAGGGTGCGGCGCTCGGCTGCAAGGAGGCGCTGTTCACGCTGGGCGACGCACCCGAGGAGCGGTGGGACGCGGCGCGGCAATGGCTGGACGAGGCCGGGTACGACAGCACGCTCGACTACGTCCGGGCGATGGCGGTCCGCGTGCTGGAGGAGACCGGGCTGCTGCCGCACCTGAACCCGGGGGTGATGTCCTGGCAGGACCTGCAGCGGCTGAAGCCGGTCGCGCCGAGCATGGGGATGATGCTCGAGACGACGTCGCGGCGACTGTTCGAGGAGAAAGGCCAGCCGCACTTTGGCTCGCCGGACAAGGACCCGGCGGTCCGGCTGCGGGTGCTCGAGGACGCCGGCCGCTCGAACGTCCCGTTCACGACCGGGTTGCTGATCGGGATCGGCGAGAACCTGGCGGAACGCGCCGATTCGATCTTCGCGCTGCGAAAGATCGCCCGGCAGTACAACGGCATCCAGGAAGTCATCATCCAGGGCTTCCGGGTGAAGCCGGACACCGCGATGCGCAACGACGCCGACGTCCCGCTGGACGAGTGGCTGGCCGCGATCGCCGTGACGCGGATCGTGCTCGGCCCGCGGGTCCGCGTCCAGGCGCCACCGAACCTGGTCGACCTGGCCGAGTGCCGCGCGCTGCTCGACGCGGGCGTCGACGACTTCGGCGGGGTCTCGCCACTGACCCCGGACCACGTCAACCCCGAGCGGCCGTGGCCGATGATCGACGACCTCGCGAAGGTCACCGCCGACGCCGGATTCACCTTGCGCGAGCGGCTGACCGCCCACCCCGAGTACCTGCGTGAGCCGTGGCTCGACCCGCGGCTGATCTCGCACGTCGAGGCCCTCGTCGACCCGGCCACCGGCCTGGCGAACGAGGACGCGAAGCCGGTCGGCCGCCCGTGGCAGGAGCCGGACGGCGGCTGGGACAGCGTCGGACGGACCGACCTGCACACCGCGATCGACACCGAGGGCCGCCGGACCGAGACCCGTTCCGACTTCGACGCGGCGTACGGCGACTGGGACGTCGTGCGCGAGGACGTCGCGGCCCGCCGCGCGGCCGGTACGTCACTCCCGATCGACGCCTCGGCCCTGCCCCTGGGCGGGGCCGCACCGGCGCGGATCGACGCCGAGGTGAAAGCCGCCTTGGCGGCCGCCGAGCGCGACCCGGCGGGTCTGTCCGACGCGCAGGCGCTGACGCTGATGACCGTGACCGGTCCGGCGCTCGACGAGCTCGCGCGGATCGCCGACAACTTGCGCAAGGCAACGGTCGGCGACGACGTCACCTACGTGGTGAACCGGAACATCAACTTCACCAACGTCTGCTACACCGGATGCCGGTTCTGCGCCTTCGCGCAGCGCCGTACCGACGCCGACGCGTACTCGCTGTCGATGGACGAGGTCGCGAACCGCGCCGAGGAGGCGTGGGCGATCGGTGCGACCGAGGTCTGCATGCAGGGCGGTATCCACCCCGACCTACCCGGGACGGCGTACGCCGATCTGGTCCGCGCGGTCAAGGACCGTGTCCCGGAGATGCACGTCCACGCGTACTCGCCGATGGAGATCGTCAACGGTTCGGTACGTACCGGGCTGTCGATCGAGGAGTTCCTGATCTCGGTGAAGGAAGCCGGGCTGGACAGCATCCCCGGTACCGCGGCCGAGATTCTCGACGACGACGTCCGCTGGATCCTGACCAAGGGCAAGCTGCCGACGGCCAGCTGGATCGAGGTGATCACGACCGCGCACAAGGTCGGGCTGCCGTCCAGCTCGACGATGATGTACGGCCACGTCGACGCACCGCACCACTGGGTGCAGCACCTGCGCACGATCGCCGCGGTTCAGGACCAGACCGGTGGCTTCACCGAGTTCGTACTGCTGCCGTTCATCCACCAGAACTCGCCGATCTACCTGGCCGGCGTCGCGCGGCCCGGTCCGACGTACGACGAGAACCGGGCCGTGCACGCGATGGCGCGGATCATGCTGCACGGGCGGATCGACAACATCCAGTGCTCGTGGGTGAAACTCGGCGTCGACGGCTGCGTCGCGGTGCTGAACGGCGGCGTGAACGACATCGGCGGCACGCTGATGGAGGAGACCATCAGCCGGATGGCCGGCTCCAAGCACGGCAGCCGCAAGTCGATCTCCGAACTGACCGCGATGGCCACCGCCGCCGGCCGCCCCGCCCGCCAGCGCACCACGACGTACGGCGAGGTCCCGTCCCGACCGTCCCTCGAGCTCGCCTGACCGCAGGCGCCGAGCGCCGGAATCGCTTGACAGCAAAGATCTTGACGAGTGGTTAGTTGTTGCGACAGGCAACAGTTGTACGCAAAGTGAGGGTTCCCTTACTAAGCGTTGCTTACTTCAAAGGCAATGCAAATGTTTGAACCCGAGGATTCCCGGTACGCGGGGCGCCATGACAACGTTCTGGGTGTCGGCGACGGACGGGTCGCCGGCAGCCAAGGTCCAGGTGGTTACCGCTGTACTCCCGTCCGCGACCGGACTGTACCTCCCCTGCCGGCCACGGAATGAGACACGGACCACCAACCTTCGGGCCACTGCCCTCTCGGGGCAACAGCAGGACGCCGGCCGTGCCGGTCGGGTGTTGGTCGCCAGTGAGGTGGCGACCAACACCCGGCACGGTCGGCGTTTCTCGTTGATTCACCCGCTGTACCGGTGCTGCTGGGGACCGGTACAGCGGGTGATCACTTTCCGGCCCCCACCGTTCGACGCCCTGCGCCGCCGCGCCAGATCCGCCGCGCCAGATCCGCCCCACCAGATCCGCTCAGCCAGATCCAGCTCAGCAAATCCGGCTCAACAAATCCGGCTCAGCAGATCCGGCCCATCAGCTTCGGCAGTGGATCTGGACTAGTACGGATAGGTGTCGTCGCGGCGGGTGGGGTCGAGGTCCCACAGCGAGAAGCGGACGATTTTGTGGGACTCTTCGCCGCCGGCCGGGACCAGGCCGAACGACTCGTACTCCTTCGAGCCGAGGCCGTCGAGGTAGCAGAGCAGCTCGAACGCCGACTGCGCGTCCTCGATGTCGTCGACGACCTCGTCGTTCTGCGCCTCGTCGGCACGGCTGCGGACGTACCGCACGAAGGCCTCCGGGTCGGTCACGACGTAGTCGTAGCGCGCCTGGTAGCTGAGCCGGAGGCCGTCCTCGGGGACGAGCGGCTCCTCGAGGTCGTCCAGCGCGTCGCCCTCGACCATCTCCCGGTAGTCCGCCGGGTCGTCGAAGTCGTCGGGCCCGAGCGGCAGGTCGTCCAGCTCATCGGGCTCGTACGAGTCGATGCCGAGGAAGATGTCGCCCCATCCCCGTTCGTGCACGGCGTCCGCGAGCACCCGGGCCTGGACCCG
The DNA here is from genome assembly GCF_040649595.1 of Kribbella sp. NPDC048915. Classification (NCBI taxonomy): domain Bacteria; kingdom Bacillati; phylum Actinomycetota; class Actinomycetes; order Propionibacteriales; family Kribbellaceae; genus Kribbella; species Kribbella sp. NPDC048915. Next base: position 184,675 of record NZ_JBEZFT010000003.1, read on the forward strand.
GACGTTCTCGATCGCGCCGGTCGCTCGCAGGTCGTGCAGATCCAGAGCGTCAGCCTGCTCCAGGAGCACCCGGGCGAGTTCACGGGCTGCCTCGGCGGCCGAGGCGGGTTCGATCGACTCACTCATGCTGCGACGGTACAACCATCGGCACCTCCACCGCCGAGCCCGGTACGCCGAACGCGTCGACGAGCTCCAGCGCCGCCGGCCGGACGGTCGCGCACAACTCGTTGACCAGGGCAGTGATCGCCTTCGACCGCCCGGGTGAGAGCCGGTTGTGTTCGAGGTACCACGCGCGCTCCGCCTCGATCGTCACCAGCGCGTGCAGGTCGTACAACTCCTGCAACCGCGGGCGAATCTCGTCCGGTGCCTCCCGCACCGCGGCCTGGAACGCCTCCAGGACGACCCGCTCGACATGCGCCCGGCCGGCCGCGATCACGTGGTCCTGACACCGGTTGAAGACGTCGAACGGTTCGTCACCCGCGTCGATTCCGGCCTTCAGCCGCCGCGCCACCCCGGACAGCATGTGCTCCTCCCGGTACCGCAGCAGGCCCGAGTGGTAAGCGTCGTCGCGCAGCCCCGCATCCGGGTCCGACGTGTCGCTCCGATTCGGTACGGCGTCGCGCAGCCGCTCGATCAACGGACGCAGCGCCGCCTTCTCGACCGCGATCTCGACGGCCTGGGCGGCGACGAACTTCGCCGTACCCAGGGGGTCGAGCTTGCCGAACGACTCGCGGTAGTCGGTCAGCAACCCCTTCGCCACCAGCTGCAGCAGCACGGTGTTGTCACCTTCGAAGGTGGTGAACACGTCGGTGTCCGCCTTCAGCGTGGCCAACCGGTTCTCCGCGAGGTAGGCCGCGCCGCCGCAGGCCTCACGGCACATCTGGATCGTCTCGGTCGCGTGCCACGTCCCGAGCGCCTTCGTCCCGGCCGCTTGCGCCTCCAGCGCGCGCCGGTCGTGCTCGTCGCGGTCGTCGTTGAACACGCGGGCGAACTCCGCCACCAGGTCGGCCTGCGCGAAGTGCAGCGCATACGTTCGGGCGAGCAGCGGGAGCAGCCGGCGCTGATGCATCCGGTAGTCGAGCAGGATCGCCTCCTCGTCGCTGCCCGGCGCGCCGAACTGCCGCCGCTGCGCGCCGTACCTGATCGCGATCGTCAGCGCGACCTTGCTCGCGTTGATCGCCGCGCCGCCGACGGACACCCGGCCCTGCACCAGCGTGCCGAGCATCGTGAAGAACCGGCGGTCCGGATTCTCGATCGAGCTGATGTAGTTGCCATCAGCATCGACCTGCGCGTACCGGTCGAGCAGCGCGTCGCGCGGGACCCGGACCTGGTCGAAGACGATCCGCCCGTTGTCGACGCCGTTCAGCCCGAGCTTGGGACCGCAGTCCGACAACGTCACGCCCGGCAGCGCCGAACCGTCCGCCGCCCGGATCGGCACCAGCAGGCAGTGCACGCCATGGCTCTCGCCGCCGACGATCAGTTGCGCGAACACGGCCGCCATCCGCCCGTGCCGCGCCGCGTTGCCGATGTAGTCCTTACGCGCCGCCGGCGTCGGCGTGTGCACGACGAACTCGCCCGTCGCCTCGTCGTACGTCGCCGTCGTGCCGAGCGCCTGCACGTTGGACCCGTGACCGGTCTCGGTCATCGCGAAGCAGCCGAGCAACCGCCCGCTGATCGCGTCCGCCAGGTAGCGCTGGTGATGCTTGTCCGTCCCGAGGTGCAGGATCGCGCCGGCGAACAGCCCGAACTGCACCCCGGCCTTGACCATCAGCGACAGGTCACCGAAGGCGAGCGTCTCGAAGGCGGCGATGAACGCGCCCAGATCGCCCTCACCACCGAACTCCTTCGGGTAACCGCGGGCCGGCAACCCGTTGGCCGCCGACTCCAGCAGCAACTCGAGCACGCGCTCCCGATACTCGTCGCGGGGCAGCCGCACCGCCAGGTCGCCGAGGTCGGCATGCGCGCACAGCTCCGCCCGCACCGCGTCCCGCGCCGCTTGGTGCGGCCCGTCCAGGTAGTCCCGCATCGCCGATGTCTTCATGCCCTCTAACTTACGAGGAATCGCAGCTACTTTCCGTGACCGTTTCCCGACTGTGGACAAGCTGGCACGATTCCGCATCTGCGGCATTAGAATCGGTCTCGTGCCGAATTTGCGGATCAGTGAGGCGGCCGCTCTGCTCGGAGTCAGTGACGACACCGTGCGGCGCTGGATCGAGCAGGGGCGGCTGACCCCGAAACAGGACGGTGGCCGGATGGCCGTCGACGGGCAGGCGCTGGCCGCGTTCGCCCAGGAGCTCGCGGAGTCCCCGGAGCCCGGCCACACCGCCGCGGCGTCTGCGCGGAACCGGATGCGCGGCATCGTCACCCGCGTCGTCAAGGACGGCGTGATGGCTCAGGTCGAGATGCAGGCCGGACCGTTCCGGGTCGTGTCGCTGATGAGTCGTGAGGCCGCGGACGAGCTCGGTCTGGAGCCCGGCGTGGTGGCCGTCGCCTCGATCAAGTCCACCCATGTCGTCGTCGAGATCCCGGAGGCCTGATGGTCCGCCGTACCGCGCTCGCCGCCCTTGCGACCGTGATGGCCGCCGCGGTAGTGACCGCCTGCGGCGCGGACAGCCCGGCGGCGTCGTCACCAGGTACGACGAAGCAAACGCTGAGCGGGACCGTCCAAGTGTTCGCCGCGGCCTCCCTGACCGGCACGTTCACGCAACTCGGCAAGGACTTCGAATCCGCGCACCCCGGGGTGAAGGTCAGCTTCAACTTCGCCGGCAGCTCCGCGCTGGCCAAGCAGATCAACGAGGGCGCGCCGGCGGACGTGTTCGCCTCGGCCGCCCCGAAGAACATGGACGACGTGCCGGACAAGGGCACTCCGGTCACGTTCGTGAAGAACACCCTGGAGATCGCCGTACCGAAGGGGAATCCGGGCGGGATCACCGGCATCAAGGACTTCGCGAACAAGGACAAGAAGATCGCGATCTGCGCCCAGCAGGTGCCCTGCGGCGCGGCGGCCGCGAAGGTGTTCCAGGCGATCGGCGTCACTGCCCAGCCGGACAGCCTCGAGCAGGACGTGAAGGCCGCGCTCACCAAGGTCAGCCTCGGTGAGGTCGACGCGGCGCTCGTGTACAAGACCGATGTCCGGTCCGCCAAGGACAAGGTCGACGGCATCGAGTTCCCGGAGTCGAACCAGGCCGTCAACGAGTATCCGATCGCCACGCTGACCAAGGCACCCAATGCGGACGGCGCGAAGGCGTTCGTCGACTACGTCCTTTCCGACAAGGGCAAGGCAGTGCTCACCGCGGCGGGCTTCGACGCACCATGAGCCGCCGGACGAGCGCAAGAGCTCCACTGGTCCTCCTGCTGCCCGCGCTGGTCGGCCTGGCGTTCCTGCTCGTCCCCCTCGCCGGTCTGCTCGCGAAAGCCCCCTGGCAGAGCTTGCCGACCAGACTCTTCAGCGCGGACGTCTGGCAGGCCCTCCGCCTCTCACTGCTCTGCGCAACCGCAGCTACAGCGCTCTGTCTCCTCCTAGGTGTTCCCCTGGCCTGGCTGCTCGCACGCGCCGACGTTCCGGGCCGCAGTGTCATCCGCGCCTTGGTCACCGTCCCTCTGGTGCTGCCACCGGTCGTCGGCGGCGTGGCCCTGCTCCTGGTGCTCGGACGGCGCGGCCTGGTCGGTCAGCACCTCGATGCCTGGTTCGGCATCTCCTTGCCGTTCACAACAGCCGGTGTGATCGTTGCCGAGGCCTTCGTCGCCATGCCGTTCCTGGTGATCTCGGTGGAAGGCGCACTGCGTGCCGCTGACCCGCGGTACGAGGAGGCGGCCGCAACCCTTGGTGCAGGACGCTGGATGACGTTCGGGCGCGTGACGCTGCCTTCGATCGCTCCTGGTGTCGTCGCCGGGACAGTGCTGTGCTGGGCGCGGGCGCTGGGCGAGTTCGGCGCGACGATCACGTTCGCGGGCAACTTTCCGGGCCGTACGACGACCATGCCGCTCGCGGTCTACCTTGCCCTGGAGACCGACCCCGACGTGGCCGTCGTCCTCAGCCTGGTGCTCCTGCTGGTGTCCGTCGTCGTACTGGCGTCCCTTCGCGAACGCTGGATCGGTGGACTGCGATGACCTTGTACGCCGACCTGCGGGTGCGCCGCGGCGACTTCAGCCTGGCACTCGACCTGGCTGTCGAGCCAGGTGAGGTCGTCGCGCTACTCGGGCCCAACGGCGCCGGCAAGAGCACCGCGCTCCGGGCGATCGCCGGACTGCTCGCACTGGACGACGGCCGGATCGCACTCGACTCCACAGTCTGGGACGAGCCCCCGGGCACCTTCCGTACGGCGGACCGCCGGCCGATCGGCGTGGTGTTCCAGGACTACCTGCTGTTCAACCACCTGACCTGCCTGGAGAACGTAGCCTTCGGACTCCGCGCCCGCGGCGTCGACAAACAAGCCGCCCGCAAGGACGCGGCGCGCTGGCTCGACACAGTCGGCCTGTCGGAGTACGCCCGTACCCGCCCACGCGCTCTGTCCGGCGGCCAGGCGCAACGCGTCGCCCTGGCCCGTGCACTGGCGACTGATCCCGAAGTACTGCTGCTCGACGAGCCGCTGGCTGCCTTGGATGCCAGTACGACGCTGCACGTCCGTGCGGAGCTCGGACAGCACCTGTCCCGCTTCGCCGGCCGCACGCTGCTCGTCACCCACGACCCACTGGACGCCATGGTTTTGGCCGACCGCCTGGTCATCGTCGAGAACGGACAGGTAGTCCAGGAAGGCAAACCGACCGACGTGGCCCACCAGCCACGCACCGACTATGTAGCCCAGCTTGTCGGCCTGAACCTCTACCGCGGCGCCGCATCCGGCACCAGCGTGGCTCTCAACGGAGGTGGCACGATCACTCTCGCCGAGCCCGCTACGGGACCGGTCCACATTGCGTTCCCACCCGCCGCTGTCAGCCTTTACCCCGAGCGCCCGTCCGGCAGTCCGCGCAACACCTGGCCGGCTGTGGTGACCGGCATCGAGCAGCACGCCCACACCGTCCGCGTCCACCTCGACGCCACCCCTGCAGGCCCGGCTGACCTGCTCGCCGACATCACGACGGCCGCGGTCGCGGACCTCCGGCTGACGCCCGGCCAGTCCCTCCACGCCACCCTCAAGGCCACCGAGGTGCGTACCTATCCGGTGTGAGCCACCGGCGTACGAGGCAGGGAAAACAAAGTTACGGTCCGTGACGGGGTTGAGCTGGATTGACATGATCCCGAGGGTCGATTCACGCTCAGAACGCGCGATCAGATCACGAAGAGTGTTTACTTACTCACTCGTAGTGTGTGCGTTCTTCACATCAGAGTGATGACATCGTGCACTACGCCGACCCTGCTCCGCCCGCCCAAGATGTGGCGAGCACCAAGAAAGGGGGGTCGGACAGTCATGCACGAGAGCTACGAGTTCTACTGCCTTGCGGATCGTCGGTTCTACGAGACACCGGCCCACCGCGGCGCCCAGCACCCGGACTTCGCGATCACGCAACGCCCGGTGCCGGCCGGCTGGCAGCACGTCCCGGGCGAGCAGTGGATGCACTACGCGCCGACGGACGTCCAGCTGCCGAAGCAGGGCTGGAAGGTCCACGTCTCCGCGCGGCTGCAGGACGTCGCGCGGACGCTCGAGGCGGTCTGGGAGTACTGCGTCCCACGCGGCATCGCGTTCAAGTACCTGCGCAACGAAGCCGTCCTGGTGATGGTCAACTCCAAGGCCGCTCCCCGCGGGTCGAGCGGCAAACTGGTGACCATTTACCCGACCGACGAGGCGCAGCTCGAGCTGGTGCTCAAGGAGCTCGACGAGGAACTGCGCGGTGTCGAGGGCCCGTACATCCTGAGCGACCTGCGCTACGCGGACGGTCCGCTGTTCGTGCGGTACGGCGCCTTCGTCAGCAGGTACTGCCTCTCGCCGACCGGCGAACGCGTGCTCGCGATCGAGGACGCGCACGGCACCCTCGTCCCGGACCATCGCGGCCCGACGTTCGTGACGCCGCCGTGGATCCAGCTGCCGGACTTCCTGCAGCCGCATCTCGACGCCCGGAACGCGGTCACCACCGACGAGCTCGCCTACACGATCGACGGCGTCATCCAGTTCTCCAACGGCGGCGGGGTGTATCTCGGCCACCACACCGAGACCGGCGACCGCGTCGTCCTCAAGGAAGGCCGCCCGTACGCCGGGCTCGACATGTCCGGCCGCGACGCGGTGCAGCGGATCGCCCACGAGCGCGAGATCCTGCAGCAACTCGAGGGCCTGGACGTCGTCCCGAAGACGCACGAGTACCTCCGGCTCGGTGACCATCATTTCCTCGTCCAGGAGCACATCGACTCAGTGTCGCTGCAACGCGAGCTCGTCCGGCGGTATCCGCTGACGCATCCCGACGCCACCGAAGCGGACAAGGCGGCGTACGCGGAGTGGGCGACCGCGATGATCGCCCAGGTCCGCGCGGCGGTCGGCCGGCTGCACGACCGCGGCGTGGTGTTCTGCGACCTGCACCCGGACAACCTGCTGCTCGACGTGAACGGCAAGCTCACGCTGATCGACTTCGAGGTCGCGACCAAGGCCGAGGACCGTGCCCGCTCGACGCTCGCCCATCCCGGGTACGCCGCGCCGCAGGACCGGCAAGGTGTCGACGTCGACCGCTACGCACTGGCCTGTATCGCGCTCGGCGTTTATGCGCCACAGGCAACCATCCTGCTGAATCTTCATCCTGGTAAGGCGTTCCAGCTCGCGGACATGATCGCCGAGACGTTCCCGGTGCCGCGCGTGCAGCTCGACGAGGCCGTCCGGACGATCGTCGGCTGCGACGAACGCAACGACCTCGCCGACGTGGCGCTGCCCGGCCGGGCCGCATGGCCCGAGGTCCGCGACGCGCTCACCAAGGCGATCGTCGCCAGTGCGACGCCGGAGCGCACCGACCGCCTGTTCCCCGGCGACATCGCCCAGTTCCGCGACGGCGGCGGCATCGACCTCGCGACCGGCGCGGCCGGTGTCCTCTACGCGCTCGCCACCACCGGCGCCGGCCGATTCCCGGAGTACGACGACTGGCTGCGCAAGCAGGCCATCAGCACCGCGGCCGGCCCCGGGCTGTACGACGGTCTGCACGGCGTCGCCCACGTGCTCGACGAGCTGGGGTACCGGCAGGACGCGCTGGACCTGGTCGACCGCACCCTCGCCGACGACTGGAGCTCCCGCGAGCTCGGGCTGCACTCCGGTCTGGCCGGGATCGGCCTGAACCTCCTGCACTTCGACACCGAGCCCGCACTCCGGGCACAGGCGGTCCGCGTCCTCGACCTGGTCGCCGATCGGCTCGAGACCGACGTGCCCGAGATCAGCGGCGGGCAGCACGCGCGCGCCGGCCTGATGTACGGATCGTCCGGGCCCGCACTGCTCTTCCTCAAGGCCTACGAGCAGCTCGGGGACACCGGGCTGCTCGACCTGGCCGAGGTCGCGATCCGGCAGGACCTGAAGCGCACCGTGCTCACCGAGGACGGCATGCGCCAGGTCAACCAGGGCTGGCGGACCCTGCCGTACCTGGAGGAAGGCTCGGCCGGCGTCGCGCTCGTCCTCGAGCGCTACCTGCGGCACCGTCCCTGCGACGAGCTGAACACCACGTTGCGGGAGCTCAAACGGGTCACCCACTGTTCCTACTACGTCCAGCCAGGGCTGTTCATGGGTCGCGCCGGCATCCTCCTCACGGCGGCGGCGCTCGGTGACGAGGTCGACGACCTCATCCGCGGCCTCGGCTGGCACGCGATGCCGTTCGACGGCGGACTCGCGTTCCCCGGCAACCAACTGCTCCGTCTCTCGATGGATCTGGCCACCGGATCGGCCGGCGTTCTGCTGGCCCTGGGCACGGCGCTGCACGACGCGCCGGCGTCCCTCCCGTTCCTCGGACCTCCCCAGTGGTCCGAGTCTCCGTCCCGACGATCTGCACCGAAGGAGGTGTAAAACATGGCACTTCTCGACCTTCAGGGTCTGGAGACCCCGGGTTACGGCCACGGCGGCCACCACCACGGCGGCTCCACGCTGACCGTGCTGGGCTGCGCTTCGCAGACCCCGAGCAACCTGAGCCTGCTGCTCTGCCACTGATACGGCACCTGCAATGCCAGGTAGGTGAGGCCCTGGGTGGTAGCAGCCACCCAGGGCCGACCTGTTTCGACGGCGATAGCTCCGAGCCGCGCGGCTCGTTGAGCTGGTCGACGGGGAAGAGAGTGAGGTGATCGACCCGTGCCATCCCCTCCAGATGCCGAGCGGCTCGCGCTCGTGGAGCAGCTGCACGGTTGTGTGGTCGCGGATCCGTACCGCCGGCTCGAGGATCCCGCCGACCCGGCGACCACGCGCTGGCTCCGTGACCAGGACGAGCTGTGGCTGACGTACGCCGCGTCGCTGCCTGGCCGCTTCGCCTGGAAGAACCGTGTCCGCCAACTCTCGGACGTGAGCAGCGTGTCCACACCCGTCTGGCGTGGCGACCGGTGCTTCACCCTGCGCCGTGCGGCGGGCCGGCAGCACCCCGTGCTGTACGTCGACGAGACGCCGCTGCTCGACCCGAAACAACTCGACCCGAGCGGCCTGACCACCCTCGACGCATGGCAGCCGTCACCGGACGGCACCAAGCTCGCGTACCAACTGTCCCGCGGCGGTGACGAACGCTCCTCGCTGAGCGTCCTCGACGTCGCCACCGGTCGAGTGCTCGACGGCCCGCTCGACGGCTGCCGGTACTCCCCCGTCGCCTGGCTCCCCGGCGGCGACGCCTTCTACTACGTGCGTTTCCGTCAGGTACGCCGCCACCGCCTGGGCGACCCCGACGACGTCACAGTCCTTGCCGACGAGGCGTCGTACGGCCTGGAGCTCAGCGCCGACGGACGCTGGCTGACGATCTGTACGCCGACCGACGTGTGGCTCGCGGACCTCACCACGGACGCACCACCGCGGCACCTCCCACAGGACGCCACCACCGTCATGTCGGTCGGACCGGACGGCCGCCTGTACGTCGTCACCGCACACGACGCTCCGACCGGGCGGATCTGCGTCGGCGACCCGACCGATCCCACCGGGTGGCGCGACTACATCCGCCCGGACAAGACGCTCACCGGTCTGGCGATCCTCGACGAAGTCGTCCTGGTCAGCCAGTCCGACGAGATCACCGTGCACGACCGTGAGACCGGACGCCGCCTCAGCACCCTGGACCTTCCGGGCCGCGGCTCCGTCGGATCGCTGTCAGCGCACGGCAGCCGGGCCTGGTTCACCTACACCGACAGCGTCACGCCGCCGACGGTCCACTGCTACGACGCAGCCACCAACACCACGACAGCCTGGGCAACACCGAACCAGCACCACCTCGAGACGCACCGACTCAGCTACCGGTCCGCGGACGGCACCGAGGGCGAGCTGCGCATCATCGGCAAGCCAGGTCCACGGCCCACGATCCTTTACGGGTACGGCGGATTCGGGCAGTCGCTCACGCCGACGTACTCGGCCTTCGCGCTGGCCTGGGTGGAAGCGGGCGGATCGTTCGTGACGGCCACCGTCCGCGGCGACGGCGCCACCACCGCCCGTCGGCACGACAAGCAGAAGAGCATCGACGACTTCATCGCCGCCGCCGAACACCTCGTCGCGGAAGGCTGGACCACAGCCGAGCAGCTCGCGATCTGCGGTGAGTCCAACGGCGGGCTGCTGACGGCCGCCGCCCTCACCCAGCGCCCGGAACTGTTCGCCGCCGCGGTCTGCTCGGCGCCGCTCACCGACATGATCCGCTACGACCGATCGGGTCTCGGCGAGCGCTGGACCGCGGAGTACGGCTCGCCGCAGGACCCGGAGGACTTCCGCGTCCTGCTGGCCTACTCGCCGTACCATCTGGTCACCGACGGCGTGAAGTACCCGGCCGTCCTGCTGACTGCCTTCGGCAACGACACGCGCGTGGATCCCTCGCACGCAAGGAAGTTCTGCGCGGCACTGCAGCACGCGACAGCGAGCAATCGTCCGGTTCTGCTGAGGTACGAGGCTGACTCCGGCCACACCACCGGCGGCATCGGACTGGCCGCTGACATGCTCGCGTTCATCGCGCACCAGACGGGTCTTCGGCGATGACGAGCTTCGGCGAGGTCGCCAAGCACGGCCGGGGCTGGCTGCCGCTGATCGGCCTCAACGCGCTCGTCGGCAGCGCGGTCACGCTCGCGCTGCCGTCCGTCCTCGGCCGGTCGGTCGACGCGATCGTCGCCGGATCCGGCTACACCCGCTGGTTCGTGATCGCCGCGGCGCTGATCGGTCTCGGCGTCCTGGCCGGCATCGTCGACGCATTCGCCGGCGCGGCCTGTGTCGCCCGCACCACCGCCTGGCTGCGGCACCGGCTGGTCCGGCATGTCGTCCGCGGCGGCCATGGCGGCGCCCGCGAGTTCGACACCGGTGACCTCGTCACCCGCGTATCGGCCAACGCTACCGACGCCGCGCAGGCCGGGCCCGCGGCGGTGACGGCGATCGCAGCGGTGGCTCCGCCGCTCGGCAGCCTCGTCCTGCTCGCGCTGATCGATCCGTGGCTCGCAGCCGCGTTCTTCGGCGGTGTTCTGCTCGTCGTCCTGGTGCTGTGGACGTTCGCCCGGCGGACCGCCGACGTCAGCCTCGCCTACCAGGAGACGCAGGGCCGCATCGCCGCGCTGCTGTCGGAGTCGCTGACCGGCATCCGCACGATCACCGCGGCCGGTACGGCGGAGCGCGAAGAGCGCCGCATCCTCGGCCTACTGCCCGAGCTGCACCGCAACGGGGTGGTCACCTGGCAGATCCTGGCCCGCTCCGGCGCGCAGGCCGCGGTGGTCGGCCCGCTCGTCCTGGTCGCGGTTCTCGTGGTCGGCGGCATCGAGCTCGTCGGTGGTGACATCACCGCGGGCGAACTGTTCGCCGCGTCGCAGTACGCCGTCCTCGGTGCGGGACTCGGCAGCCTGACCGGCGTCCTCGGCGAGCTCGCCCGAGCGAAGGCCGGCGTACGTCGCGCCGCCGAGGTGACCGCGATCGAGCCCGTTGCCCACGGCACGTTGCCGCTGCCGGCCGGTCCGGGCCAGGTGACCTTCGACGGTGTCAGCGTTGTCGCAGACGGGAACGTCCTGCTGGACAACGTGAATCTCGACATTCCCGGCGGCGCCACCGTCGCTGTCGTCGGCCCGAGCGGCGCCGGTAAGTCCGTCCTCGCCGCGGTCGCCGCGCGCCTACGCGATCCGTCGACCGGACAGGTCCGCCTGGACGGCGTACCGCTGCCGGCCATCAGCAAGCACGTCCTGCGCAGCGCGGTCGGCTGCGCGTTCGAGCGCCCGCAGCTGGTCGGCCGAACGATCGGCGAGGCGATCGACCCGCACGCGGTCAGCCCGGTCCGCACGCTGGCGGCCGCCCGCGCCACGCACGCGCACGACTTCGTCAGCCGGCTCCCCGACGGGTACTTCACTTCGTTGCGCAAGGCACCGATGTCCGGCGGCGAACGGCAGCGCCTCGGCCTGGCCCGCGCCTGGCCGGCCAGTCGGTTGCTGGTTCTGGACGATGCGATGTCGAGTCTGGACACCGCGACCGAACGGCAGATCAGCCGCACCCTCACCGACGACCGGCACCACCGCACCCGCCTGATCGTCACGCATCGCGCGGCCACCGCGGCCCGCGCCGATCTGGTCGTCTGGCTCGACCACGGCCAGGTCCGGGCGATCGCCCCGCACGCCGACCTCTGGCGCCACCCGTCGTACCGAGCCGTGTTCGGATGAGCCGAGCATGAGACGAGAGCTGTCGTACGGCGCCGCCGCGCTCCGAAAACGTGCCACAGTCAAGTTGATCGCGTGGTCGGTCCCGGAGATCCTCCCAACGGCGGTGTACGGGATCGCGGTGGCGCGGGCGACGGACAGCTTCCTCGGCGGCCGGGTCTGGCAGGGCATCGCCTGGCTGATCGGCCTGGTCGCGACGGCCGGTGCCGGCGCGGCGGGTGCACGTCAGGTGTACGGACGACTCGGTGACCTGGTCGAACCCTTGCGGGACGATCTCGTCCGTCGCGTGGTCCGCGGCGCGCTCCGGACCGGTGACGACGGTGCGGTCGCTCGCCTGAACCGCCAGGTCGAGATCGTCCGCGACACGTACGCGGGCCTGGTACTCGTACTGCGCAGTTTCGCGGTCACGCTGTTCGGCGTCCTGACCGGGTTGCTGTCACTCGCTCCGCTCGTCGCCGCCTTCGTCGTACCGCCCTTCCTGCTGGGATTCGCGCTCTCGCTGGCCGTACTCGGAATGGCGGCACACCGCGTCCGCGCGTCCCTGACCGCCGACGAGGAACTCGCCTCCGCCGCCGGCATGGTCTTCGGCGGCGTCCGCGACATCACCGCGACCGGCACGGAGGAGTACGCCGAATGGCTGACCAGCCGTCCGATCGAGGCACACGCGGCCGCGGAACGCGCGCTCGCGAAGGTCTCCGCGCTCCGGACGCTCTGCTTCGCGGTCGGTGGCTGGCTGCCGTTGCTGATTCTGCTCGCCACCGGCCCGTGGCTCGTCGGCCGCGGCGTGAGTACCGGAACGTTGCTCGGCGGACTGACGTACGTCCTGATCGGTCTGCAACCGGCGCTCAACACGGTGATGAACGCTCTCGGCGACAGCGGCCTGCGGTACGTGATCACGCTCGGCCGCATCCTCGACACCTCGACGCCCACCGAAGTACGACGGCCTGTCGACGAGCTCACCGGCTACCAGGTCAGGCTGCACGGGCTGACCTTCGCGTACGGCCCGAAGGCCGAGCCGGTCCTCGACAACCTCGAGCTCACGATCCCCGAAGGTGAACATCTGGCCGTCGTCGGCCCGAGCGGCATCGGCAAGTCGACCTTGGCCGGCCTGATCTGCGGAATGCTGAAGCCGACGGCGGGCCGGATCCTGCTCGGAGGCGCGCCGCCGGGCGACGTCGCGGTCGATCGACTCGCACAGACCAGAGTGCTGATTCCGCAAGAGGCGTACGTCTTCGGCGGCACCGTCCGCGACAACCTCACGTATTTATTGCCCGACGCAACCGATCATCAGGTGGAGCTCGCCGCGAAGTCGGTCGGCGCCCAGCAACTGATCGAGCGGATCGGCGGCCTCGACGCCGAGGTCGCGCCCGGCGAGCTGTCCGCGGGCGAGAAGCAACTGATCGCGCTGGTTCGCGCCTACCTCTCGCCGGCGCCGCTCGTCGTACTCGACGAAGCGACCTGCTTCCTCGACCCCGAGGCGGAGCGGCAAGCGGAGGATGCCTTTGCCCAACGCAACGGGACGTTGGTCGTGATCGCGCACCGGATCAGCTCGGCGCTCCGCGCACGGCGCATCCTGGTGCTCGACGGCAATCAGGCGAAGCTGGGCACGCATGCGAGCCTGCTGCGCACGTCCCGGATGTATCGCGAACTGCACGGCAGCTGGACACCTGGGGTCTAGCGTCGCGGTTTCAGATCCAGCCGGCCTCGTACGCCTTGCGAATCGCCTCGATCCGGCTGCGCGAACCGGTCTTCGTGAGGATCCGCGACAGGTAGTTCCGCACGGTGCCCGTGCTGAGGCTGAGCGTGCGGGCGATCTCTTGCGCCGTCGCCCCGGTGGTGACTTGCCGCAGTACTTCGCATTCGCGGTCGGTCAGCGGATTGTCGTTCGCCTTCAACGCCGCGACCGCGAGCCGTACGTCGACCACGGGCAGCCCTTTCGCGACATCACGCACCGCCTGCACCAACTGGTCCGTGGTCGCATCCGTTGCGATCAAGCCGATCCGCGGCGCCTGCTTGACCAGGGCGAGCCTGGTCGCGGCGATCGACTCGTGGTCGATCAGCACCAGTACGCCGCGGCCGGCCAGTTTGCGGCACAACTCCTCGATCCGGATCCGGCCGGGCAGTTGCGGCTCGACCAGGAACACGTCCGGGTGCCGGCCGGCCACCTGGAGGACGTCCTCCGTGCGATCCACCTCCGCCACCACGTCCAGGTCGTTCTCCCGTGCCAGCACCGCGGCCAGTGCGCCCCGCACCAACGTGCCGCGATGGCCGAGAACCACTCGGATCACCGCTCCAGCCCCCATTACCGTCCGTTGCCTCACCACCGGCCCCTCAGCGGCGTCACCAGCTGCCGGACGGCGGTTGCCCGTATTCCGATCAACGAGTGACCGCTCCGAAGGGCACGCACAACCTGATTCCGGGGCACTACTTTCGGTACCAAAACCGATCGGTTCCACCCTGTGCCACAGCGTCACCCAACGCCGGAAACCGTTCTGTTGTTGGGCTTCCGGACGCTCGGAGGTCAGAAAAAGTTGGGGCAGATCCCGGATTGGTCTTGCGTTTCGACCGATCCTCGCCCAGGATGGCTCAGGTCGCGTCGTTACCGTGGCGTGACCATTCGGACGCTGTCCTGTGACCTGACTCGTGATGCGCCCGGATGCCCTCCCCTGCACGGTGCGTTCCACCATGCCCAATCTCACGAGGAGCGCTTTTCAGATGTCCAAGGCTCGACATGCGCGCGCCCGGCGAAGCACTCGCCGGGTGGCCCGGACCCTCTCCATCGCCGGCCTCGGAGCCGGTATCACCGCCGCCGGCGCCGCGTCGGCGTTCGCGACCGACTACACGGTCAAGTCCGGTGACACGCTCTCCGAGATCGCGCAGGCCAACGGCGCCGACTGGCGTGAACTGGCCCGGATCAACAACCTGAAGGACCCCGATCTGATCCTGATCGGGCAGACCCTCTCGCTGGACGGCGTCCAGAAGTCCACGGCACCGAGGGTGACCACCAAGAAGTCCGAGACCCGCAAGTCGGAGTCCCGGAAGTCCGAGACCCGGAAGACCACGAAGTCCGACCGGAAGACCAAGAGCAGCCGGTCCGAGGACCGCCCGCGGACCAGCGGCAAGGCGAACCTGAGCGGCGCCTGGGCGAAGGTCGCGAACTGTGAGTCCAGCGGCAACCCGCGCGCCGTGAACCCGGCCGGCTACTACGGGCTGTTCCAGTTCGACCTGCGCACCTGGCGCAGTGTCGGCGGCTCCGGCAACCCGGCGAAGGCCTCGGCGGCCGAGCAGCTGATGCGCGCGAAGAAGCTCTACGCGCAGCGCGGCGCCTCGCCGTGGCCGGTCTGCGGCAAGTACCTGCGCTGACCGACCGGCCGGGCGAGCGGCAGTCGACCGTCCTCCCCCGCCCGCCCGGCCGTTTCCGGACCGCTTCCCACCCATCGTGGCGGGCAGGCATCCGCTTGCTCGTGGCACGCGACGGGTGGGAAGCACCAGCTTCAGGTGCGGGTGACGACCAGCATCTCGTTGGCGCCGGCCTGGAACTCGTAGGGCACCTTGCGGATCTCCGTGGTCACCCCTTCGAGCGACTCCAGCCGCCCGAGCAACTCGGCCATCCACGGGACCGGCGCACCCGCGCCTTGCTGGACCAGTGGAAACACCCGCACCTCGGCGTTGCTGACCCGGATCAGTTCGCGCAGTGCGGCCGTGTGCCAGTCCAGGTCGTACTTGTCCGCCCAGGTGAACAGCAGATGTGAGCAGAGCACCAGTTCGAACCGCCGATCACCGAACGGCAGCTCCGGCAGGCCCGCGGCGACGTACCGCTCCGGCGCCGCCGCGACGTCCTGGAGGAATCGGTCGGCGGCCTCGATGCGGTGCTGGTCCTTCCGCTCCGGTGAGCCGTACCAGTGCCAGACGAAACTGCCCCGATGCTCGTCGACGATCCCCGCCGTGGCCGGCAGGCTGCGGCGCACGGCGTCGACGAGCTCGGCATGATCCTTCGCGTACGCCGGATCGGCGGCGATCGCGTCGACGCCCCGGGCCGCGGCCTCGGCGGTGAAGCCGGCGCCGCCCGCGCAGCAGTCGAGCACAGACTCGGGCAGGACCTTCAGGTCGAACATCGCTTCGTACTCGGCGTACGAGCGCGAGGTCACCAGCACGGGTTTACCTTTCGACGGTGGTCTTCCGGTGCAGCCGGCGGTCGAGGGTGGTCGCCCCCGCCGCCAGAGCCAGGAACAGTACCGCCACCAGCAGACAGTTCAGCAGCACCCGCGCGTACCCGTGCTCGCCCACGTCCACGAACGGATACGGGTAGAAGCCGACGAACGCACCGCGGACCAGTGTGAACGCGAGCCACAGCAACGGATACACGATCGACCACCCGACGATCCGCCAGTCCGTCTGACCACGCGGCCCGAACAGCAGCCACCCCAGTACGCCGGCGACCGGCGCCGCGGTGTGCAGCAGGAAGTTCGTGACAGCGGACCATCCACTCAGGTCGTCGAGCCCGGCCAGTACCAGGTGATAGACGATGCCGGTCACCGCGATGCACAGCACGCCGTTCAATCGCAGCGTCCGGAACACCTGACCGCGCGGACGGTTCGGTGCCAGCGCGAGCAGCAACGCCGTACCGCCGAGCAACAGGTTCGACTGGATCGTGAAGTAGGCGAACACGTTGGCCACCCGCTCGGCCTCGGTCGAGAAGAACCCCTCCTCGTTGCCCGCCGACAGCGGCAACTGGATCGCGATCCCCGCCACCACGATCGCCACGGTCAGCCAGGCCCAGGTGCGCCCCGTCTTCGTCATGAGCGCAATGTACGACGACCACCCGGCGCCCGGCGGGAACTCAGAGCGACTGCTTCTCGCGCGGCGCGCCCGCGGGCTCGTCCTCCGACGGGTCCGCGCCCTCGAAGCTGTAGCTGAACGACACGATCGCATCGATCACCAGCACGATCGTCCACGTCCACGCCGGCCCGAGCACCGCGTCGTACCCGCGGCCGGACAGCAGGCCGAGGAGCACCATGATGCCGACCCCGACGCAGTACGCGAGCAGGTGCCGGTACCACCCGGCGCGTTCGCGGCGGGCTCGCTCCGGCCCCTTCTTCGGCGGCTTCACCGGGCGCGGCGCGCCGCCGAGGTAGTGCGCACCCCACCGGTCCGCCCACTTCAGCGTCTGATGCCCGAAGCCGACGCTGACGCCGATGAAGATGGCGGCCAGGGAGTGCTTGAACGACGGCTCCCCACCACGATGGATGTCCGCGACGCTCGCGGCCAGCAGGACCACGTCGACGAACGGCACGCCGGCCAGCAGCACCAGCCCGACCTTGCGCCAACGCAGCAGATAGCGGGCGGCGAGCCCGGCCGCGAGCAGCACCCAGAATCCGATCTCGCACGCGGCGATCACAGCGATCAGCACGGTGATTCCCCTCCGAGAGTTTTTCAGCACAACTGTGTTGGAAAAGAGATTAACACAGGTGTGCTAAAAAGGACCACATGCCGAAGATCGTCGACCACGCCACCCGCCGCGAGGAGATCGCGGAGGCGCTGTGGCGCGTGGTCCGCCGGGACGGCATCCGGGCCGCCTCGGTGCGCACGGTCGCGGCCGAGGCCGGCTGGTCCGCCGGTGCCGTGCGGTACTACTTCCCCGATCAGGAGGGGCTGCTCAGCTTCGCGATGGATCTGGTGTCCCGCCGGGTGACCGACCGGATCGCGGCGATCGAGGCGACCGGCAGCCTGCCGGCGATCGTCCTGCGCTACCTCGACGAGGTCCTCCCGCTGGACGCCGAACGCCGGGCGGAGTTCGACATCTGGCTGGCGTTCCTGGCACAGGCCCAGGCCGAGAGCGGCGCCGGCGCGCTGCACGACCACGTCGACAGCGTCCACGGCCAACTGCGCGACCTCTGTGCGTCCCTCGTCAAGGGCCTCGCCGACGCCGGCCTACTGAAACCGGGACTGGACCAGGCGCGCGAGGTCGAACTGCTGCACGCTGTGCTCGACGGGCTCGCGCTGCACGCCGCCATCCAGCCCGAACGCACCACCCCGGACCGGGTCCGCGAGCTGATGCGCCGGCACCTCGACAGCGTCATCGCGGCGGACTCGTAACCCCTTGAAAACCTGGGTTTTCGGACAAGTTTTTCGCCGACCGGGTCAAAACCGCGCGGCACGTGGCACGATCACCGCATGGAATCCGAGGGGGTGATCGTCGTCAGCGGGATCATGGCGGCGGGGAAGTCGTCGGTGTCCCAGATGCTCGCCGAGAGATTCCAGTTCGGCGTGCACCTGCGCGGGGATGTGTTCCGGCGGATGATCGTGAGCGGTCAGGCCTCGATGGCCGACGACGTCATCGAGGCGCAACGGCAACTGCAGCTGCGCTACCGGCTGGCCTGCCAGGCCGCCGACGAGTACGCGCGGGCCGGTTTCACCGTGGTGCTCCAGGACGTGGTGATCGGCGAGTTGCTGCGCGAATTCCTGGACGGCATCCGGACGCGACCGCGGTACCTCGTCGTCCTGACGCCGCGCCCGGAGGTGATCTCGACCCGGCTCGGCGGCGATGCGCATCACCTGGTCGACGAGCTGGACTACGAGCTGCACGCGTTCAGTCCGCGGCGCGGGCTCTGGCTGGACAACTCCGACCTCTCGGTCGGCGAGACGGTCGACGCGATCCTCGGCCGGCTCGACGAGGCGCGCTTCGACTGATGCGCCATCCGTTACCCAGGGGTAGTTTGAGTGGATGACCGTACGGCGGACGTCCTGCACTCTGTGTGAAGCGATCTGCGGTGTCCTCGTCACCGTCGAGGACGGCAAAGTCACCGACATCCGCGGCGACGAGTCCGACCCGCTGTCCCGCGGGCACATCTGCCCGAAGGCGGTCGCGCTGCGCGATCTCCAGGAGGATCCCGACCGGTTGACCACACCGGTTCGGCGGACGGCCGACGGGTGGCAGCAGATCGGCTGGGAGGCAGCGTACGAACTCGTCGTCGGCAAACTCACCGCGATCCAGCGTGCGCACGGCCAGAACGCGGTCGGGGTGTATCTGGGCAACCCGAACGTGCACAGCCTCGGCAGCCTGACCCACCTGCCGACGATGGTCCGGCAGTTGCGGACCAGGAACCGGTTCAGCGCGACCTCGATCGACCAGCTGCCGCACATGCTCGCGTCCCACCTGTTGTACGGGCACCAGTTGATGGTCGCCGTACCGGACATCGACCGGACGTCGTACCTGCTGATGCTCGGCGCAAACCCGCTGGCGTCGAACGGGAGCATGATGACCGCGCCCGGCTTCGGGCGGCGGCTCAAGGAGGTCAGCAAGCGCGGCGGCAAGGTGGTGGTCGTCGATCCGCGCCGGACCGAGACCGCAGCGGTCGCCGACGAACATCTCTTCGTCCGGCCGGGGACGGACGCGGCGTTGCTGCTCGCGCTGATCCACCAGGTGATCTCGGACGGTCACGCGCGCGTCGCGTCGTACGTCGACGGGCTCGCGACGGTCGAGTCCGCGGTGGAGAAGTGGACGGCGGAGCGCGCCGCCGAGCTCACCGGGATCCCGGCCGCGGAGATCCGGCGGATCGCGACCGAGTTCGCGACCGCGGACCGGGCCGCCTGTTACGGGCGCGTCGGGGTGTCGACGCAGCAGTTCGGCGCGGTCTGCCAGTGGGCGATCCAGGTGCTGAACATCATCACCGGCAACCTCGACCGGCCCGGCGGGACGATGTTCCCGCGGCCGGCGGTGAACCCGCTGCTGGGCATCGGGCGCGGGCACATCGGCGTCTGGAAGAGCCGGGTGCGCGGGCTGCCCGAGTTCGGCGGTGAACTGCCGGTGTCGACGATGGCCGAGGAGATCCTGACGCCGGGCGAAGGACAGATCCGCGCGCTGCTCACGGTCGCGGGCAATCCGGTGCTGTCGACCCCGAACGGACGCCGGCTCGACGAAGCGCTCGGCTCCCTCGATTTCATGGTCTCGATCGACCCGTACATCAACGAGACGACGCGGCACGCCGACGTGATCCTGCCGCCCGCGCCACCGCTCGAGCGAGAGCACTACGACCTGGTCTTCCACCAACTCGCCGTCCGTAACACCGCCCGGTGGAACGACGCCGTACTGCCGAAACCCGCGTCGGCACGGCACGAGTGGGAGATCTTCCGCGACCTCGGGCTGGCGCTGGTACGGCGGACGCCCTGGAGCCGGCGCCGCGCGCTGACGACAGCGCGACTCAAGGTGCCGCCACGGCAGATCGTGGCCGCGGGGCTACGGATCGGGCCGTACCGGCTGTCGCTGCGCGCGCTGCGCAAGAATCCGGGCGGGATCGACCTCGGACCACTGCAGCCCGCACTGCCCGAAGCGCTGCACCACAAGACGAAACGCATCGACCTCGCGCAACGAATGATCCTCGACGACCTGCCACGCCTCGACGCGTTGCCGCCGCTGGAGGACGGCGAACTCCTGCTCATCGGGCGGCGGCACCTGCGCAACAACAACTCGTGGATGCACAACTCCGAGCGACTCGTGAAGGGCAAGCCGCGGCACCACCTCCTGATGCATCCGGACGACCTGGCCGAACGCGAACTGACCGACGGCCAAGTCGTCAGCGTCAGCTCGGCCGCGGGTACGATCTCGGTGGAAGTTGCCGCGAGCAACGACATGATGCGCGGCGTGGTGAGCCTCCCGCACGGCTTCGGCCACGGCCGCCCGGGCGCCCGCCTCTCGGTGGCCAACCGCGTGCCGGGTCCGAGCGCCAACGACATCACCGATGCCGCGTTCGTCGACCCCACCGCGGGGACGGCAGCCGTCAACGGCGTACCCGTCACCGTCACGGCAAGCTGACCCGCCCACACTACGCCGCATCACCGCCGCCGACCCGCCACATCACCGCCGGCCCGATCCGCCCGGACCGCGTACGGACGGATAACCACGCTCGTTGGGGGTTGTTCGTCCTTGTATCAACGAAGACCCCCAACACCAGCGGTTATCCAGCTCTTGTGCCCGATCCGTGGGTGGGCCCGGGCCGGGTTCCCGAGTCGGCGCCCGCGCCGGACGGCCACGCTGGACAGCCGCGCTCGGCGCCCGCGCTGGACAGCCGCGCTGGACAGCCGCGCTGGACAGCCGCGGTTGTCCCCGCACGGTGGGTTCACCCATCGTGTTGTGGGTTCCTGACCCGTGTGAAGGGGGGGGGACCCCCAACACCC
>NZ_JBEZFT010000004.1:0-244 GCF_040649595.1 Kribbella sp. NPDC048915
GTGTCGCGCAGTTCCTGCGCTGACCGCCTCGCCTTCGTCGTGTTGTGCGGCTGCGCTTCGCTTGCCGCGAGCGGGGGCTCCGCCACCCGCACCCCTTGCGCCGTCGCTTCGCTCGGCGGCTGGGTTGGGTTCGGCGGTCGGCTCGCCTGTGGGGGTCGGTTTCGGTGGTCCGCTCACCTGCGGGGGTCGGGTTGCGCGGTCAGCCCGGCCTAGCTGGTACGGACAGGCCGTGGACGGTACGGAC